>JBKJJE010000201.1:0-9672 GCA_046598075.1 Stagnimonas sp. | reverse complement strand
CCGATGATCGAGCCCTGCACCATGAAGATCGCCATGATGCTGCGCGGCGTAGCACCCAGGGTGCGCAGAATGGCGATGTCCGCCTGCTTGTCCTGCACCACCATCACCAGGGTGCTGACGATGTTGAAGGCCGCCACACCGACGATCAGCGACAGGATGATGAACATCACCATCTTCTCGGTCTTCACGGCGCGGAAGAAGTTGGCGTGCTGGCGGGTCCAGTCGCTGACGAAATAGATGCCCGGCAGTTCGCCGGCCAGTTCGCGCGACACCTTGGGGGCCTGAAACAGATCGTGCAGCTTCAGGCGCACGCCGGTGACATCGCTGCCCATGCGGTAGAGCGCCTGGGCGTCGGCAAGGTGGATGAGCACCAGTCCCCGGTCGAACTCGTACATGCCGACGCTGAACACCCCGGACACCGTGAAGCGCCGGAACCGCGGCAGCACGCCGGCCGGCGTCACACTCGCCTGCGGGATCATCAGGTCGACCTTGTCGCCCACGTCCACCCCGAGTGTGGTCGCCAGCTCCTTGCCCAGCACGATGCGGTATTCACCCGCCTGCAGGTCGCTGAGCTTGCCCACCTTCATTTTCTGGGCGATCTCGCTGACTTTCTCCTCTTCTTCGGGCAGCACGCCGCGCAGCAGGGTGCCGGTGAGATCGCTGCCCGCCTTCAGCATGCCCTCGCCCTCGATGTAGGGGGCGAGTGATTCGATCTGCGGATTGTGTTCGGCGAGCTTGGCAACCGACGGCCAGTCCTCCAGGCCGCCGCGCAGCGCCGAGATGGTGGCGTGCGAAGCCATGCCGAGAATGCGGGTGCGCAGCTCGCGCTCGAAGCCGTTCATCACCGACAGCACGGTAATCAGCGCAGTCACCCCGATCGCAATGCCAAGCATCGAAGCCAGCGAGATGAAGGAGATGAAGTGATTGCGACGCTTGGCGCGCGTGTAGCGCAGGCCCGCGTAGAGTTCATAGGGATTTCGCATAAGCGAGAATTAGAGCATATCGAAGCCCTCCACCCCGATGAACGACTCTGCCAACCGCCATCTCGCCCTGCTGATCCTGATCCTGCTGGCCGGCACTTTCTACCGCGCGCTGGCGCTGCACTGGTCGGGCCTCAACCTGTATGTCGACGAGGCGCAGTACTGGACCTGGGCGCAGGCCCTCGACTGGGGCTACTACTCCAAGCCGCCGGTGATCGCGGCACTCATCGCCGCCACCACCGGCCTGTTCGGTGACGGCGAGCTGGCGATCAAGTCCGGCGCGCTGTTCGTCTATCCGTTCACCACCCTGGCGCTCTATGCGCTGGCGCGGCGGCTGTTCGATGCCCGCATCGCGTTCTGGACCGCAGTCAGCTTTTTTGCCTTGCCGGGAGTGGCGTTTTCCTCGCTGATCATCTCCACCGACGTGCCGCTGTTCCTGTGCTGGACCTGTGCACTCTATGCGCTGCATCGGGCCGTGACCGACGCGGGCTGGCTTTGGTGGCTGCTGCTCGGTGTGGCCTGCGGTGTGGGCCTGTTGACCAAGTACACCATGGGCATTTTCGCCGTCTCGACCCTGCTCTGGTTCGCCCTCACGCCGGCCTTGCGCAGCCAGTTCAGCAAGCCCGGCCCCTACCTCACCGCAGGCGTTGCGGCGCTGATCTTCGCGCCCAACCTGTGGTGGAACCACCGCCACGGCTGGCCGACTTTCCAGCACACCGCTGACATCAGCAACCTGGAGACCGGCCCCGGCCTGCACTGGGATGAGCTGCTGGAGTTTCTCGGCGGGCAGGCCGCCATCATGGGACCGGTATTGTTCCTCGCCCTGCTGGTGCTGATCGCCCGGGTGAAGCATTGGTGGGGGGCGCCGCATGGCCGATTTCTGGCCTGTTTCACCCTGCCGTTTCTGCTGCTGATCAGCGCCCAGGCGCTGATGGGCCGCGCCAATGCCAACTGGGCGGCGATGACCTATGCCGCCGGCACGCTGTGGGTGGTGGCCTGGCTGCTGCAGGCCAATCGCCGTAGCGTGGTGCTGGCCGGTTTGGCGGTAAATCTCGCCCTGATGGTGCTGGCCTACCACTACCACGCCATCGCCCATGCCACCGGCCGGCAGCTGACCAGCAAGACCGACTACTACAAGCGCGTGCAGGGCTGGGATCTGCTGGGCGAAAAAGTCGCCGCGCTGCTGGCCGAACAGCCCGATACCCTACTGCTCGCAAACGAGCGCGACACCATGAGCGAGCTGGCCTACTACGCCCGCCCAGCGAGCCGCGGCGCGGTGCTGTGGAACCCGGCGCGGCAGGTCACCAACCACTATGAGCTGGTGACCGCCATGGATGGCCTTGGTGGCCGCGACTTCCTGTTCATCAGCCGCGATACCGCTCTGCCGGCGGGCATGGCAGACAGCTTCCTCGGCGCCACGCGTCTGGCGGATCTGCATGTGCCGGTGGTGCCGGGCTGGTCGCTGGACTATCGCGTCTGGCGTCTTCAGGGCTTTATCGGCTATGCGATGGCAAGCCCGCTGAAATAGGTGAATCCAACAACAGAATCTGTCGGTACTTGCCGCTACCATGAGGCCAACAGGCCGGACTCGAGCCAGTCCGGTCACAACGCCCAGAGGAGTACATGAAAATCAAGCCACTCACCCTCCATATCCCGGAGCCGAAGACGCGCCCCGGTGATCTGGTGGATTTCAGCGACATCCAGATTCCCGCTGCAGGTCTCGTCTCGCGGCCTGCATCCGACATCGGTGCCGCACAGATGCGCGACCACGCCTACAGCCTGATCCGCGTGCTCGGCGACGACCACCAAGCGGTGGGCGAATGGAACCCGAAACTCTCGGCCGACACCCTGCGGCGCGGCCTGCGGCACATGCTGCTCACCCGCGAGTTCGACGAGCGCATGGTGAAGCTGCAACGCCAAGGCAAGACCAGCTTCTACATCAAGTGCACCGGCGAGGAGGCGATTGGCGTCGCCCAGGCCATGGCGCTCCATGACAAGGACATGCTGTTCCCCAGCTATCGCCAGCAGGGCCTGCTGGTTGCACGCGGCTGCCCGCTGGTGCGACTGATGAACCAGATTTTCAGCAACACCCAGGACAACCTAAAGGGCCGCCAGCTGCCGATCATGTACAGCGAGCCGGACTACGGCTTCTTCTCGATCAGCGGCAATCTCGGCACCCAGTATCCGCAGGCGGTGGGCTGGGCGATGGCCCCGGCCTATCCGGGCGACACCCGCATCGCCGCCGCCTGGGTGGGCGATGGCGCGACCGCCGAAGGCGATTTTCACTATGCGCTGACTTTCGCCACGGTCTACCAGGCACCGGTGATCCTCAACGTGGTCAACAACCAGTGGGCGATCAGCACTTTTCAAGGCATGGCCGGTGGCGAGCAGGCCACCTTCGCGGCCCGTGCCGTCGGCTACGGCCTGCCGGCGCTGCGCGTCGATGGCAATGATTTTCTCGCCGTGTATGCGGCGACTCAATGGGCTGCCGAGCGCGCTCGCAACAATCACGGCGCCACTCTCATCGAGCTGTATACCTATCGTGCCGCGCCGCATTCCACCAGCGACGACCCCGCAGGCTATCGCCCGGCCGAAGAAGCCAAGGCCTGGCCGCTGGGCGACCCCGTCGAACGGCTGAAGCAGCACCTGATCGCCATCGGCGAGTGGAGCGAAGAGCGCCATGCGGCCCTGCTCGCCGAGCTGACCGAACACGTCATGAGCCAGCTGAAGGAGGCCGCCAGCCACGGCACGCTGGGCAACCCTGCGCCGGATGATCCGGGCTCGATGTTCGAGGATGTGCTGAAGGAAATCCCCGGCCGGCTGGTCATGCAGCGTGAGCAGATGCTCGCGCTGCGTGCTGCACAGGAGGGCAACTGACATGGCCCGCATGAACATGATTCAGGCCATCAACTCCGCCATGGACATCGCCATGGAGCGCGACCCCAAGGTGCTGGTGTTCGGCGAGGATGTGGGCTACTTCGGCGGCGTGTTCCGCGCCACTGCCGGCCTGCAGAAGAAGTATGGCAAGCGGCGCTGCTTCGATGCGCCGATCTCCGAGGGCGGTATCGTCGGCGCTGCCGTCGGCATGGGTGTCTACGGCCTACGCCCCGTCGTCGAAATCCAGTTCTCGGACTACATCTACCCGGCTTTCGACCAGCTGGTCTCCGAGGCTGCGCGCCTGCGCTATCGCTCCGCCGGTGGCTTCACCGCGCCGCTGACGGTGCGCACGCCGGTGGGCGGCGGCATCTTTGGCGGACAGACGCACAGCCAGAGCCCGGAGGCGATCTTCACCCACGTCTGCGGGCTGACCAGCATCATGCCCAGCAATCCCTACGACGCCAAAGGGCTGCTGCTGTCGGCGATTGAAGACGACGACCCGGTGATCTTCTTCGAGCCCAAGCGCATCTACAACGGTCCTTTCGACGGCCATCACGACCGACCGCTGACGCCCTGGACCAAGCATGAGCTTGGCGAGGTGCCGGAGGACTACTACACCATCGAACTCGGCAAGGCCAAGATCGTGCGGCCGGGCGACAAGGTCACCGTGATCTGCTACGGCACCATGGTGCATGTCTGCCTCGCGGCCGCGGAGGAAAGCGGCATCGACGCCGAAGTGATTGATCTCAGAAGCCTGCTGCCGCTCGATCTCGATTGCCTGGTGACCTCGGTGAAAAAGACCGGCCGCTGCGTGATCGTGCACGAAGCCACCAAGACCTGCGGCTACGGTGCCGAGCTGGTGTCGCTGATCCAGGAGCACTGCTTCTATCACCTGGAAGCACCCATCGAGCGGGTCACCGGCTGGGACACCCCGTATCCCCACGCCTACGAGTGGGACTACTTTCCCGGCCCCTATCGCGTCAGCCGCGCGCTCAAGAAAGTGATGGAGGAGTGAAGGAGCGGCCCGCCCCGCCAACCAAGTGGCGGGCTCAGGCCGCGACGCGTTCAAGAAAGCAGCATTTCAGAGATAGACAACATGACGATTTTTACTTTCAAGCTGCCGGACATCGGCGAAGGCATTGCCGAGTGCGAGATCGCCACCTGGCGGGTGGCCGTCGGCGATATGGTCAAAGAAGACCAGCCGCTGGTCGACATGCTTACCGACAAGGCGGCGGTGGAGATTCCCTCGCCGGTGGCGGGGGTGGTGAAAGAGCTGCGCGGTGCGGCCGGCGACAAGATCGCGGTCGGTGCCGTGCTGCTGTTGATCGAGACTGCGGCGGATGCCGACAGCCCGGCGCCGTCCGCATCCGCAACATCAGCTGCATCCACGCCTGCGCCCGCAAAGCCGGCGGCCGTGCCGGCCACCACCACCGCGGCGGCCCTGCGCGCCGATGGCGACAAGCCGCTGGCAGCCCCGAGCGTGCGCAAGCGCGCCCGCGAACTCGGCATCGACCTGGCAGAAGTGGCCGGCAGCAAAAAAGGCGGCCGCATCGGCCATGAGGATCTCGATGCCCATTCGCAGGGTGCAGTGGCACCCGCAGCTGCCGTCGCCGCCACGCTGAGCAAAGCCACCGGTGTCGAGCAGATCAAGATCATCGGCATGCGCCGCAAGATCGCCGAGAGTATGGAGCGCAGCAAGCGCCGCATCCCGCACTTTGCCTACGTCGAAGAAGTGGACGTGACCGAGCTGGAGGCGCTGCGCGTGCACCTCAACGAAACCAGGCGCGCCGATCAGACCAAGCTGACGCTGCTGCCGTTTTTGATGCGGGCGATGGTCAAGGCGGTGCCGCTGTTCCCCAACGTCAACGGCAGCTACGACGACGAGGCGGGCGTGTTCACCCGCCACCAGGCGCTGCACATCGGCATCGCCGCACAAACGCCGCAGGGCCTGATGGTGCCGGTCGCCCGGCACGCCGAGAGCATGGACCTATGGCAGTGCGCCGCCGAGATCAGGCGCGTTGCCGAGGCTGCCAAAAGCGGCAAGGCCAGGCGCGAGGAACTGAGCGGCGCCTCGATCACCATCACCAGCCTGGGGACCATGGGCGGCATCGTCAGCACGCCGATCATCAACGCGCCGGAAGTCGCCATCATCGGCGTCAACAAGATGGTCGAGCGGCCGATGGTGAAGAACGGCCAGGTGGTGATCCGCACCATGATGAATCTGTCCAGTTCCTTCGATCACCGCATCGTCGATGGCTGGGATGCGGCTTCGTTCATCCAGAAGCTCAAGCAGTATCTGGAACACCCGGCCACCATCTTCATGCCCTGACGGCGGTGGCCGGGCAGTGGAATGCGCGCCTGACTGGCCCGCGCCTGCTGCCTCGGTCACTGCGCATCAGGCTTCCGTCGGGGAGCCAACCGTGCTCACAGCCAGCCCTGCCGCCAGCAGCTGTCGTCTTTCAGAACCTGCCAGTCGATCGTCTGCCTGCGCTGGGTGAGCACCGCCTCAAGCTCGCAGCCGACGACGTTTTCCAGCTCATCGCGCAGCAGCCGGCTCACCAGGAAATGCTTCTCCCTGTTGTGAGGCGCAACCGCCGTCCACTTGCTGAGCAGCAGCTTGTCGGGGTTGATCTGCCTGGCCATCGGCGAGCCTGTGCAGCGCCGTGACTAGACGGCGAGCAGCTCCACCTCGAACAGCAGTGTGGCGTTGGGCGGAATCACGCCGCCTGCGCCGCGCGCGCCGTAGCCGAGATCGGAAGGGATGACGAGGCGGCGCGTGCCGCCCACCTGCATGCCCTGCACGCCCTCGTCCCAACCCTTGATGACCTGGCCAGCGCCCAGCCCGAACTGAAACGGCTGGCCGCGATCCTTGCTGCTGTCGAACTTGCTGCCCTGCACGCCGGCGTTGAACAGCCAGCCGGTGTAATGCACGCTCACCCGCTGGCCGGCGGCGGCGGTAGCACCTGTGCCGGGGATGGTGTCTTCGTATTGCAGGCCGGAGGCGGTGGTTTGCATGTGCGGGTGCCGAGTGGGTTTATGGGGGCTGCACTGTAAAGGCCACTGCCGCGCGGTGCCAGCGGGGCTACCTATACTCCGCGTTCGAATAACCTGAGAGCCGCCATGCCCCGCCTGATTCTTGATGAAGCCCGCATCCACCCCACCGTCCGCGACACTGTTGCCAGCAGCAACCGCGACATCGTTGACGAGGTCGCCGCCGCGGTGAGCGCGTACGACATCGTGGTGGTCGGCATGGCGCAGAACCCGGCACCCAAGAAAGCCCGCAAGCTGCTCGCTGCCGCGGGCTTGGCACACCACTATCTGGAATACGGCAGCTACTTCAACAGCTGGCGCCGCCGCAACGCGCTGAAGCTGTGGAGCGGCTGGCCGACTTTCCCGATGGTGTTCGTCAAGGGCACGCTGGTGGGCGGTGCGGACGATCTGGAAAAGTTGATGCAGTCCGGCGAGCTGAAAAAGCTGCTGGGCTAGACCTGTGAGCAAGCCTTCCATCTTTTTCGCCTCGATGCTGCGCGGCCCGGCCGCCAAAAAGGTCGAGCAGGTCGTTGCCTCCAGCGGCCTGGTCAAGAAGCCCGGCAGCCTGGGCTGGCCCGCCGGCAACCGTCACCAGTCGCTGTCTGACCTTCAAGCGCATCCCGTCGATCTGCCGCGCCTGCTCAAGGTGGGCGCCGGGGTGCGCTGCGCGCCGGTCGTGCTGCGCTTAGATCGCATTGAGTGTCGTGGCCGCATTGCGCCCTTTCATTGGGAGCTGCGACCCGAGAAAAGTCCGGGGCTAGATCATCTGCTCGATGCCATCCGCCTCTCGCTGGTGCAGCAGGGCCTCGACAAGGGCTCACGCAACTTGCCGCATGTCACCTTGAGCTATCGCGCACCGTTCGCGCTGGAAAAGCCCCTGCCCATTGACGTGATCGAATGGCGTATCGACCAGTTTCAGCTGCTGCGCAGCACCGGGCACGGCCCGACCTATCACTACGAAGAGCTGGGCAGCTGGAAGCTGGATGGCGTGCCGGAGAAAGACCCGCAGCTCGCGCTGCTCTAAGGTGTGTTGACATCGCCTAGGCTGGTCGAACGCACCAATCGAAAAGCCCGGCGAGAAAACTCTCGCCGGGCTTTCAAATTGAAACTGCTGGCAGTGACTTACTGCTTGATCACCGTCGAGAACTTAGCGTCGGCCTGCTTGATGTAACCGAGCTTGTCCTTGCGCCACTTCTTGTTGATGTCGGCGTCGTAGTTGAGATACAGCTTGCCGTTGACCACCGTGAACTGATCCGGCTCGATCTTCACGACGTTGTCCTTGGCGATGCCGTAAGCGCAGTAGCCGCCGTACTGGGGCGCATACTTTTCAGGTTCGGCCTTGAACTTGTCGAGATGATCCTGCGAGGCAAACTGCCATTTCGCACCCATCCATTCCGTACTGAATTTCTCAGAGCCTTTCACGGGCTTGGAATCGGTGAAGTACGCCACCGTGTCATAGCCTCTAATAGCAATGCCCGTCTGCTTCGGGCTGCTGAAGAAACTGCCACCCGGACCAAACGTGTTGATGGCTTGCGCTGCCATGGCGGCGCCAGCCAGTGAAAAGGACATCAGTACAACAGCAGCCAGTTTTTTCGTGAGATTCATGTGTTGCTCCTCGGGGTTTTGTGCCAGAACACCATCGCATGCCGGGGATGAATATTTGATTAGGCCTAGCAGTGTGGAATGGCATAAGTGCCATGCCTTCCAAGCATTGGTGTCGCCCGTGGCGAAGCGCGGCCTGCCTATCAACGGGCTTTTGCGGCGCAGTTTGCGATCAATGCGGGCTAGCGGCGAGCTGCTTTTTGGCGCGGTGTATCGACCGCCAAACAACAGCGCATCAAGCCGCCGCGACAGGCGTTGCCAATGACGTTCAGGGGCTCTTGCCTCGCCGCGCGATGGCGTTCTCGATGCCGTCAAAGGCGTCGCGCAGCGCCCAGGCCTTGGGCGACCAGCCGTCGCGGGTTTCGGCGGTACTCAGGCCAATATGCAGCGCCTGTTTGGCGGCAGCGCAATCCTGCACCTTGCGGTCGATCTCGCTGATCGCGCCCTCGTAGATGCGGTAGCAGGCCTCGACATTTCCGCTGTTGTAGAGCGGCGCACCGTTGTTGATGGCGTCCACGATGCCGCGGCCGATCGCCTCGATGCTCTTGGCCTCGCAGCCCTTGAAGATGCTGTCCGGGTGGTTGGGGACGTTGCGCGCCACCGACGTGGACGCCGCACCGGCACTCGCTGCCGCCGCAGCGTTTCCGGTGGCGGCCAGAATGCCGTCGAAGGCATCGCGCATCGCCCAGGCCTTGTCATCCCAACTCTTGAGCTTGTCCGCGGTGTCGAGACCATCGAGCAAGGCTTGTTTCGGGCCTGGGCAGGCTTCCACCTTCTTTTGCACCGCAATCGCCGCGGCTGCATAGATGCGGTAGCAGGCTTCGATGTTGCCCTGGTTGTACAGCGGTGCACCGATCTTGATGGCCTGGTCGATCTCGTTCACCACCGCGACGAACTGCGGCGCTGCACAGCTATCCAGCCACCCGGCGGCGTGTTTGGGAATATGGCGTTCGCGCGGTGCCGGCCCGGCCGCCAAGGCCAGCGGATACCCCTTGTTGGAGAGCAGCAGTGGCTTGATCACATTGGCCGGTACGGCGAAGTTCAGGTTCTGCCCACCGCTCACCACCAGTGTCGAGATGCCGATCACCAAACCGCGATCGTCCAGCACCGGGCCGCCCGACGAGCCGGGTGAAATGGGCGCCGAAATCTGCAGCAGGCTCTCGTTGCCCGGGAACTCGCGGAT
>JBKJJE010000144.1:0-5116 GCA_046598075.1 Stagnimonas sp. | reverse complement strand
CGGCCTACAGCCTTCTCATCCCGGACAGCTGCGGCCCCAGTGTTTTCAGGATCGACTCGGCCATCTGGTCGCTGATGCGCTGCGCGGCATTCATCACCGTGCGTTCGGCTTCTTCGGCCGCGACCTGACGGGAGTTGTGCAGCAACTGTTCGATGCGCTCGTTCTGCGCGCATAGCACGGCGTCGAGGTTGTCACGCAGTGCGGACAGATGCTGCTCCAGGCTGGAAGCGAGGGCATTGCTGTGGGCTCTGGCGGTGTCGGTGGCAATTGCCCGCGATCTGTCATCCACATCGCTGCTGCTGAAGCCGGCGAGTTGCGCGCGCAGCGCAGCCAGTTCAGACACCAGGTCCTGGCGCATACGGCTGATACGTTCGTCCATCTCCTCGCGCAGTGCCAGCAAGCCGGCGGCGGAATCGCTGCTGCCAGGGAACGCAGGCATCGTCGCTAGACCTTGGCCGGCGGCTGTCGGCGGCGCAGATCCCTGCGCCAGCGGCATGGAATCGCGGATCGACTTCATCACCGCCTGCTGGATGGTCACTGCCGGCTCGCGTAGCGACTGCACCTTGGAGGACAGCGCAACGTCGACCGGCGTCACCTGTGCCGGGCTCGAGGACAGTGGCGGCGTCGCCAGCGGCTGCGGAGCCGGGATGGTCTTCGACGGCATGGTCGCCATCAGCCGCTCCATCGGCGTCAGCTCGCGCCCGGGCGCGACAGTTGGCGCCATCGCCATCGGCAGGGGCGCAGCCGGTGCGCCCGGCTGGCTGGCGCGGCGGCTGGAGAGATTGGCGAGCACGCTGGCCAGATGATCCTGGCTCGGTGGTTTTTGCAGGACATTGCAGGCGCCGCGCGCCTTGGCCTGGGCGATGAAGTCGTCGCCCTCGTTGGAGGAGCAGATCACCACCGGCACCGCCGCAGTGTGCGGGTCGGACTTGATCGCCTGCAGCGCCTCGAAGCCGTCGATGCCCGGCATGATGTGATCCAGGAAAATCACCTGTGGCAGCGTGCCACCCAAGATGCGATAGGCATCGCTGGCGCTCTCGGCGGTTTCGACGGTGTAGTGGAAACCTTCCAGAGACTTTCGCAACGCGAAGCGAGCCGACTTTGAGTCATCGACGATGAGGGCGGTCTTGTTCATGCTTGCTCCAGCAGGCTCCTTGGCTTGCAACCTTGAGTGACCTGTATACGAGTGTTCCAGAGCCTTGGCAAGCCTCGATTTGCCTACACTGGGCAGCCCTGTTGCTTGACTGCCTCCCGTGCTCGAACCCGTATTGCTCGGCCCCCACCGTATCGACCCGCCGCTGGTGCTGTCACCGATGGCGGGGGTGACCGATCGTCCGTTCCGCGTACTGTGCCGCAGGCTCGGTGCCGGCCTGGCAGTGGCGGAGATGGCGCATGCTGATCCGGCGCTGCGTGACACCGAAAAATCCCGCACGCGCCGCGATCATCAGGGTGAATCGGGGCCGATTGCGGTGCAGCTGGCCGGCAGCGACCCGCAGCTGCTGGCGGCAGCGGCGCTCTGGAACATCGGCGAGGGCGCCGAGATCATCGACCTCAACATGGGCTGTCCTGCGAAGAAGGTCTGTGGCGCCGCCGCCGGGTCGGCCCTGTTATGCGACGAGCCGCTGGTGGCGCGCATTCTCGAAGCGGTGGTGAAAGCGGTTCACGCTGCGCATCCGCAAGTGCCGGTCACCCTCAAGTTTCGCACCGGCTTCAGCCGGGCCGCGCGCAATGCGCTGAACATCGCCCGCATCGCCGAGCAGTCGGGCATCGCCGCACTCGCGCTGCACGGGCGCACCCGGGAGGATCATTACCAGGGCGCGGCGGAATACGACACCATTGCGGCCGTGAAGCAGCAGGTGCGCATCCCGGTGTTCGCCAACGGCGATGTCACCACTCCCGAGACTGCCCGCCTGGTGTTGCAGCACACTGGTGCCGATGGCCTGTTCATCGGCCGCGCCGCGCAGGGAAACCCCTGGATTTTTCGCGAGATTGCGGCTTGCCTGCGCACCGGCGTGGGATTGCCACCTCCCACCGCAGTGGAAGTGCGCGCGGTGCTGCTGGAGCATCTCGATGCGCTCTATGCCCTGTATGGCGAAGGCCGGGGCGTACGGGTGGCGCGCAAGCATATCCAGTGGTATTGCGGGGAGCGGGAAGGGGCTGCGGCGTTCTGGCAGCGGGTGTGTACGCTGACCGATGCCGGTGCTCAGCGACTGGCGGTCAGCGAGTTCGTGCTGGCCTGAAGCCGACGGCTGTCAAACGCGGAAACGAAAACGGCGTGATGCTTCGAGGAAGCATCACGCCGCAAAGGCACTCGTGCTGCTTACATCTTTTTTGCAGCGGGCTTCTTGGCAGCGGCTTTCTTGGCAGCGGGCTTTTTGGCAGCAGCCTTCTTCGCAGCGGGCTTGGCAGCAGCCTTGGCGACGGTCTTCTTTGCAGCGGGTTTCTTTGCAGCCACTTTCTTAGCGGCAGGCTTTGCAGCGGGTTTTTTCGCAACGACTTTCTTTTTTGCAGCGGCCATAGGACTTCTCCTTACTTACTATTAGAGACAAGATCTGGTGAACGACCCCGCCCCATGCAGAGCCAGACCCCACCACTAGGGATCGTGTCTCAACTGCTGGCTTGACACAATAGGTTGTACGGCTTCAGCAAAACAAATCCGACGAACGGTGATTGACGATCAGACCAATCCTTTCTCGCGAAACTCGTCCTTGAAATAGGCGTACACCATCGGCGCAATGATTAGACCGGCGACGCCGAGTGCGGCCTCCATCACCAGCATCACCAGCAACAACTCCCAGGCGCGCGCGCGGATGTGGCTGCCGATGATGCGTGCATTCAAGAAGTACTCGAGCTTGTGAATGACGAACAGATAGATGAGCGAGATCAATGCCAGCGTCAGTGACTGACTGAGGCTGACGATGAAGATGGCGGTGTTGGAAATGAGATTGCCGATGATCGGCATCAGCCCCGCCACGAAGGTGATCGCGACCAGCGTCTTGGTGAACGGCAGATGGATGTCGAAAGCTGGCAGCACCAGGCCGAGATAGAGCCAGGTGAGTGCGGTGTTGATGGTGGAGATCCACAGCTGCGCGAACACCACGCGGCGGAACACGTCGGCCAGGCGGGTCGCATGTGCGGAGATCAGAAGGGTCAGCGGCTTGTTGGACTCGCTGGCCCCCTCGCGCATCGCCAGCATCGCACCGATCACCATGCCGATGATCGCGTGTGCGGTGCCGCGCAACAGTTCGGTGCTGGCGGTCTGCACGCCTTTCGCGTTTTGTCGCAACCAGCCCACCATCGACTGCCGCAGGTCCTCGGCGTTATCGGGCAGGCTGGCCAGCAGCCAGTCTGGAAATCGCTCGCGCGACTGCTCGATGATCTCCGCCATGCGCTGGAACAGCGCCGGCACGCTCTCGCTGCTGCCGCGGAAAAAACTGGCGATGCCCAAGCCGGCCGCAGTCATCGCCGCGACCACCATCGCAGCCACCAGGCCCAGCGCCAGCCAGCGGCGGCTCTCGCCATCGAGCGTCGTCACCCTGAGGCGTGGTGTCAGCAGATGGATCAGCGAGAACACCAGCAACCCGGCCAGCAAGGCGGGTAGCAGCTGCCATTTGACGATCATCACCAGGCCGATGGCGACAGCAGTCCAGACGATCAGGTCGATGCGGGTGACGCGGTGCGGTACGAGGGTGGACACTTGGGGAATCAGCCTTATTCAAGCCCTTAACAGGCTTATTTGTGGTCCTGCAAGACCCCCACTTGCAAGGGCCTGCACGGAATTGGTTAGAATGCGCCTCGCAGCATATTCAAAAAAAGCTTTCCGGGAGTCTCTTCCGCTCGCCTCACAACGACGGATGGATGTAGCGTCACGGTAACTTGTCTGGATGGCTGACAACCCGCGGCACTCTGCCGTATATCGTCAAAAGGAAAGTTACATGTCCGCTACAACTGGCATCGTCAAATGGTTCAACGACACGAAAGGCTTCGGCTTCATCACCCCTGAGGGCGGCGGCGAAGACCTCTTCGCTCACTTCAAGGAAATCCAAGGCAACGGTTTCCGTACCCTCAAGGAAGGACAGCGCGTCGAGTATCTCGCACAGCGCGGCCCCAAGGGCATGCAGGCCACCCAGATCAAGCCGTTGTAAGGTTTGTTCCAAGGCTTCAAGGAAACCCCGGCTCACGCTGGGGTTTTTTGTTTCTGCTCATCCTGACTGGATCGCTTGATGAAAAGGCTTTCCGCCCGCAGCAAGACCGTCGCCGCCATCGGCTTCGGCCAGCTCATCGCCTGGGGCAGCAGCTATTACCTGGCGGCGATCCTGGCGCCGGTGATGGCCCGTCAGTTCGGCCTTCCCACCGTTGTCGTGTTCGGCATGTTCTCTGCTGCTCTGCTGGTCAGTGCCCTGCTCGGGCCGCTGGCGGGCCATCGGGTGGATCGTCTCGGTGGACGTCGCGTGCTACAGCACTCCAATGTGCTGTTCGCCATCGCCCATCTCACCCTCGCCATCGCACAGGGGCCGGTCACCCTAGCACTAGGCTGGCTGCTGCTGGGGGTGGCGATGCCGTTCGGTCTCTACGACGCGGCGATGGGCACGCTGGTGCGGCTCTATCGCGAAGATGCACGGCGCTCGATCGTGGCGGTCACCCTGATTGCCGGCTTCGCCAGTTCGGTGAGCTGGCCGCTGACCCACTTCGTCGAGGCAGAGACCAGCTGGCGTACCGCCTGCGCGCTGTGGGCGCTGCTGCATCTCACGGGCGGGCTGGCGTTGCACCGCTACGGCGTCCCCAACGTGCTGGCGGCGGCGCAGCACCCTGCCGTCGAATCCGCAGGGCCCATGGCCATGCCTCGGCCCGCCTTGATGTGGCTGCTGGCAGCCATCTTCGCGGCCACCGGCTTCGTCTTCGCCTCGCTGGCCGCCCACCTGCCACGGATGCTCGAGGCTGCCGGCGCCACCCCGACCGCGGCGGTGGCTGCCGCCTCGCTGGTAGGCGTATTCCAAGTCGGTGGCCGCCTGCTCGATGCGGCCTGGCTGAAGCGTCTGCATCCTTTCGTGAGCGCGAAGATCTCCACCGCCCTGCATCCGCTCGGGGCACTGTTGCTGCTGGCCTTCGGCGCCCC
>JBKJJE010000117.1:0-3100 GCA_046598075.1 Stagnimonas sp. | reverse complement strand
CCGTTAATCCGGGCTGCCAGTGAAAATGTCCGAATTCGCCAAAGAAGTCATCCACATCAATCTCGAAGACGAGATGCGTCGCAGCTATCTCGACTACGCCATGAGCGTGATCGTCGGGCGTGCGCTACCAGATGCGCGCGATGGCTTGAAGCCTGTGCACCGCCGCATCCTCTGGGGCATGAAGGAGCAGAACAACGACTACAACAAGCCCTTCAAGAAGTCGGCGCGCATCGTCGGCGACGTGATGGGTAAGTACCACCCGCACGGCGACTCGGCGATTTACGATTCCATCGTCCGCATGGCCCAGCCCTTTTCGCTGCGTTATCCCCTGGTCGACGGGCAGGGCAACTTCGGTTCGGTGGACGGCGACAATCCCGCCGCCATGCGTTACACCGAAATCCGCATGTCGAAAATCGCCCATGAGATGGTGGCCGATATCGGCGAAGACACGGTAGATTTTCAGGACAACTACGACGGCTCAGAGCACGAGCCGATGGTGCTGCCGGCGAAGATCCCGAACCTGTTGGTGAACGGCTCGGCGGGCATTGCGGTGGGCATGGCGACCAACATCCCGCCGCACAACCTCACCGAGGTGATCGAAGGCTGCCTGGCACTGATCGAGAACCCGGCGCTGACCCTCGCGGAGCTGATGCAGTTCATCCCGGCACCGGACTTCCCCACCGCCGGCCTGCTGCTGGACGCGCACGAGCTGGTCAACGCCTACGCCACCGGCCGCGGCCGCATCGTGCTGCGCAGTCGCACGCACTTCGAGCCCTGGGGCCAGAGCCGCGAGGCGATCATCATCACCGAGCTGCCGTACCAGGTGAACAAGGCCAACCTGCTGATCAGCATTGGCGATCTGGTCAAGGAGAAGCGGCTCGAAGGCATCAGCGGCATTCGCGACGAGTCCGACAAGGACGGCATGCGCGTGGTCATCGAGCTCAAGCGCGACGAGAACGCCGAGGTGGTGCTGAACAATCTGTTCCAGCTGACGCCCATGCAGCAGGCCTTCTCGCTCAACATGGTGGCGCTCGATAACGGCCAGCCCAAGCGCCTGGGCCTGAAGCCGCTGTTGGAAATCTTCCTGCGCCACCGCCGCGAAGTGGTCACCCGCCGCAGCCGCTACCGCCTGCATGAGGCGCGCCGCAAGGCGCACATCAGCGAGGGCCTCGCCATTGCGCTCGCCAACATCGACGAGATGATCGAGCTGATCAAGAAGAGCAGCAACGCCGCTGCTGCCAAACTCGCCTTGATGGACAAGGGTTGGAACCCGGGCCTCGTCACCGCGATGCTGGATCGGGTTGATCTCTCGGCCACACGTCCCGTCGAGCTGGAAGCTGGGTTCGGACTTGTTGACGGCTACTACAAGTTGAGCGAGGCGCAAGCCACCGCCATCTTGGAGATGCGCCTGCAAAAGCTCACCGGGCTGGAGCAGGAATCCATCCACGAAGAGTTCAAGGGTTACATTGCCAAGATCATTGATCTGCTCGACATCCTCGGCAGCGAAGCGCGCCTGCTCAGCGTGGTGCGTGACGAACTCACTGACATCCGCGACAACTTCGGTGACAACCGCCGCACCGAGATCACCGGCGCCGCCCTCAACATGGCGCACGAAGACCTGGTGCAGCCGCAGGACATGATCGTCACCTTGAGCCACGCCGGTTATGTGAAAGCTGTGGCACTTGGCGAATACCAGGCGCAGCGCCGTGGCGGCCGCGGCAAGCTGGCGGCGACGACCAAGGAAGAAGACTTCCTGGAAAAACTCTGGGTCACCCACACCCACGACACGCTGCTGTGCTTCAGCTCTCACGGCAAGGCTTACAAGCTGCGCGTGTTCGAGCTGCCCACGGGTTCGCGTGGCGGTCGCGGTCGCCCCTTCAACAATCTGCTGCCGCTGGAAGATGGCGAGAAGATCAACGTCGTGCTGCCGATTTCTGGGTTCAGTGCCGAGCAGGATGAAGCGAGCGAATCAGGCCCCTTTATCTTCATGGTCACCCGCCGTGGCACGGTGAAGAAGACCGTGTTGGCGGCGTTTGCCAACATCCGCTCCAATGGCCTGATCGCGGTCGATCTGCGTGCCGATGACGAACTGATTTCTGCGGCGCTGACCACCGGCGGCGATGACGTGCTGTTGTTCAGCGACGCTGGCCGCGTGATCCGTTTCAAGGAGCACCTGGTGCGCCCCATGGGTCGCGGTGCCACTGGCGTGCGCGGCATGCGCCTGGTGCGCGTGGCTGAAGGCGCTGATGAAGAGGGGGCCGATGCAAGCGAAGAGGGTGCGGAAGAATCCACCGCCCTGCTGCCCGCCGCCGCCCGCATCATCAGCATGATCGTGGTGCAGGCCGGCCTCGATATCCTGAGCATCACCGAGCAGGGTTTCGGCAAGCGCACGCCCATCGAACAATTCCCCCTGCGTGGCCGCGGTGGAATGGGCGTGATCGCACAGGCCGTCACCGACAAGACCGGCGACCTGGTTGCTGCCATTGCGGTGGACGACCGCCACGAGCTGATGCTGATCACCGAAGGCGGCAACCTCATCCGCACCCGCTCGCACGAGGTGCGCATCGCCGGCCGTAACACCCAGGGCGTGCGGATCATGAAGCCGGAAGCGGGTGACCGGATCGTTGGGCTTGATCGGTTTGAGCCCGAGGTTGAGGTAGCTACTGAGCCGGATGCACCAACCGATGATGCTGCTTGAAACCGTAGCGCCCGGATGAATTCCGCAGGGGTCTCGTGACACAAGGGAGATCCCTGGCAGGTACGCTACGACGTCTCGCAGCGGGACTCATTGATCGCAGCCGTCCCCGTGTAGCCCGTATGTGAAACGCTCTGCGGCGAAGAGCTGCAAGCCGTGCTGGTGAGGGATTGGCAGATCAAAGCCGCCAGCCGATTTACATCGGCGAGCTAGTGCGCCAAGCAGCCAGAAAAACTACATCTGGCTAAAAAGTTGGCAAAAACCATTGAATCTGGCTATTTTTCAAGCTGTAAAACGCGATTTGGTCTGAGGCAGATTTAGAGATGGTTTGAGGTATCAATTACGGCCTCGCAGACGCTTTTGCGGCGTGGCCGATGATCAGCTCCCTCGCGGACTGGGCTTTAT
>JBKJJE010000113.1:0-14801 GCA_046598075.1 Stagnimonas sp. | reverse complement strand
GATGGGCCGCACGCCGAGTGCCTTGCGACGCGCACCGGCTTCCAGCTCGCTGACGCGCATGAGTTTGGCGATGCGGCGATCCGAGAAGCCGAGGCGCTTCCAGCTGCGCACGGCATCAGCACTGAGAGTGTCGAGCTTGGCAGCGGCGATGGTCTTTTCCATCGCGATCAGTTCTTCGATCTGGTCGAGGAACCAGGGGTCGATCTTGCTGAGCTTGAAGATGTCCTCCACGCTCATGCCGGTACGGAAAGCATCACCCACATACCAGAGGCGATTCGCGCGCGGGGTGGCGAGTTCCTCGCGGATGCGCGAGATCGAATCGGCCGAGTGATCCGCCACCTGCGGGTCGAAGCCGTCGCTGCCGGTCTCCAGTCCGCGCATGGCCTTGTGCAGCGCCTCCTGGAAGTTGCGGCCCATCGCCATCACCTCGCCGACGCTCTTCATCTGCGTGGTCAGGCGGCTGTCGGCCTGCGGGAACTTCTCGAAGGTGAAGCGCGGGATCTTCACCACCACGTAGTCGATGCTGGGCTCGAACGACGCGGGGGTGGCACCACCGGTGATCTCGTTCTGCAATTCATCCAGCGTGTAGCCGACGGCGAGCTTGGCGGCGATCTTGGCAATCGGAAAACCGGTCGCCTTCGAGGCCAGCGCCGACGAGCGCGACACGCGCGGATTCATCTCGATGACGATCAGGCGGCCGTCCTTGGGATTCACCGCGAACTGCACATTGGAGCCGCCGGTTTCCACACCGACCTTGCGCAGCACCGCGATGCTGGCGTTGCGCATGATCTGGTATTCCTTGTCGGTCAAGGTCTGCGCCGGCGCCACCGTGATCGAGTCGCCGGTGTGCACGCCCATCGGGTCGAAGTTCTCGATGGCGCAGACGATGATGCAGTTGTCGTTCTTGTCGCGCACCACCTCCATCTCGAACTCTTTCCAGCCCAGCAGGCTCTCTTCGATCAGCACCTCGGTGGTCGGCGAAAGATCCAACCCGCGACCGACGATCTCCTCGAATTCCTCGATGTTGTAGGCGATGCCGCCGCCTGAGCCACCGAGCGTGAAGCTGGGGCGGCAGACCGCTGGGAAGCCCACCATTTTCAGCAAGTCGCGCGCCTCGTCCATAGAGTGGGCGACACCAGACTTCGCCGAACCGAGACCAATCTCGGTCATCGCATCACGGAATTTCAGGCGGTCTTCGGCGAGATCAATCGCGTGCGCGTTCGCACCAATCAGCTCGACGTTGTATTTGTCGAGCACGCCATGCTTGGCCAGATCCAGCGCGCAGTTGAGCGCGGTCTGCCCACCCATGGTCGGCAGCAGCGCATCGGGTTTTTCCTTCTCGATGATGCGCGCCACGGTCTCCCAGCGGATCGGCTCGATGTAGGTCGCATCGGCCATCTCCGGGTCGGTCATGATCGTCGCCGGATTGCTGTTGACGAGGATGACTCGGTAGCCCTCCTGTCGCAGCGCCTTGCATGCCTGGGCCCCGGAGTAATCGAACTCGCAGGCCTGGCCGATGATGATCGGGCCGGCGCCGATGATGAGGATGGATTTGAGGTCAGTGCGTTTTGGCATCGTCAGCCTTTGCGAATCAGAAGAAATGAAAGGGTCATAGCGCCAGGCTCGCGAGCTTAAGGCTGAACCCGAAGAACAGCAGGCCCGCGGCGCAGGCGCCACCGGCGGCCCAGCGACGCTGGCGGCCGTAGCGGCTCGCGAGCTGCGCGCCGAAGAAAGCCAGCGCCGAAAGAAAGGCGATGTTGCAGAGCTGGTGCACCAGCGCCAGCAGGCCGTAGGACAGCGCCGCGTTGGGAGCGTTCGGCATCACGTACTGCACGAAGAAAAACAGGAAGAAGAACAGCGCCTTCGGGTTCATCAGCCGAATCGAGATGGCTTGCAGCAAGGTGTTGCCCGGCGGTTTCTGCAAGCTGTTGGCCGCGCCATCGGCCAACCGCATCAACTGCCGAGCCGCCCGCAACATGCTGAAGCCCAGCCAGGCCAGGAACACCGCAGCAGTCAGCTTGATGCCGTCATACAGCTGTGGATAGGCCTTAAGCACCGCGGCCATGCCGAACACGGCGAGCAGGACCAGCAGCACATCGGCAATCGCCTCGCCCAGCACCGCGCGCAGACCCTCGCGGACGCCATAGCGCGTTGAAGTCGCGAGCACGAACAGGATGCTCGGGCCGGGCACCAGCACGACGGCCATCACGCCGAGCAGGTAGACCGGGAAGTCGATGATGGCCAGCGCACTCATGCGGTGGCACTCGTGGCCAGGCGCGCGCCGAAAGCGAGGAACAGTGTGCCGGCACCGCCGGTGGCGCCCGCCGCCAGTTTGCGACGGCGACGGAAGCCGGCTGCCAGACGGCTGCCGGCGAAGATCAGGGCACTCAGGTAGGCGCAGCTGATCGCAGAGACCATCAGGCCCAGCAAGGCGAACGACAGCGCCGGATACGGGTAGCTGCGATCGACGAACTGGATGAAGAAGGACATGAAGAAGAAGATCGCCTTCGGGTTGAGCAGGCAGATGCCGAGAGTGCGGCGGAAGGGGTGGCGCACCCAATCCCTGATTTCGTCATTCCGGCCGGAGCCGGAATCCAGTGCAGCAGCGGCCTGCGCAATGTCGTCTGCCGAAACCGTTTGCCGGGATGACGGCGCCTCGCGCCATTGCCGCCAGCCCGCCCGCAGCAGACCCACACCCATCCACGCCAGATACGCTGCGCCGATCAGTTTCAGCACGGTGAACACCTGCGGGTAGACCGCCAGCAGCGGCGCCATGCCGGCGACCGACAACAGCATCAGCAGTGCGTCGCCCGCGAACACGCCGCAGGCGGCGCGATAGCCGTCACGCACACCCTGGCGCGCCGCCACGCTGAGCACGAACAGCGAGTTCGGGCCGGGCAGCAGAATCACCACCACCGCTCCGAGCAGGAAGGTGGGCAGGTCAACGAGGCCGAACACGCCGACCTACTTCGCCGCCATCATCGACACGAAGCGGTCGAACAGATAGCTCACATCCTGCGGGCCGGGCGAGGCCTCCGGGTGGCCCTGGAAGCTGAATGCCGGGGCGTCACTCAGGCGGATGCCCTGGTTGCTGCCATCGAACAGCGAGCGGTGGGTGACCACCACATTCTTGGGGATGGTTGCCTCGTCCACCGCAAAGCCGTGGTTCTGGCTGGTGATCAGCACGCGGCCACTCTCCACGTCCTGCACCGGGTGGTTGGCGCCGTGGTGGCCGAACTTCATCTTCAGCGTTTTGGCACCCACGGCCAGCCCGAGAATCTGGTGGCCGAGGCAGATGCCGAAAGTCGGTAGCTTGGCGGCGATGAACTGTTGCGTGGCGGCGATGGCGTAGCTGCAAGGCTCCGGGTCGCCGGGGCCGTTGCTCAGCATCACGCCATCGGGCCTGAGCTTGAACACCTCCGCGGCACTGGTCTGCGCCGGCACCACGGTGAGACGGCAGCCGCGATCAACCAGCATGCGCAGGATGTTGCGCTTGATACCGAAGTCGTAGACCACCACATGCTTGCTGCCCGAGGCGGGCTCGGCGTCGCGGTTGGTCGCCAGCTCCCAGCTGCCCCTGGTCCAGGCATAGCTTGTGGGCGTGGTGACCACCTTGGCCAGATCAGCGCCTTTCAGGCCGCCGAAGCTGCGCGCAGCCGCCAGCGCCTTTTCTTCGGTGGCACCGGCGCCGGCGATGATCGCGCCGCTCTGCGCGCCGCTGGTGCGCAGGATGCGCGTCAGCCTGCGGGTGTCGATGCCGGCGATGGCGACACAGCCCTGCTCGGCCAGATAGGCCGAAAAATCCTGCGTGCTGCGAAAGCTCGACGCCTTGCGCGGCACTTCGCGTACCACCAGACCGGCAATGCGCACACGACCGGACTCGTCATCCTCGGCGTTGACCCCGACATTGCCGATGTGCGGATAGGTCAGCGTGACGATCTGCTGGACGTAGGAGGTGTCGGTGAGGATTTCCTGATAGCCGGTCATCGCGGTGTTGAACACCACCTCGCCCGTCGTGGTGCCTTCGGCACCGATGGAAATACCTTTGAAAACAGTGCCGTCGGCAAGAGCCAACAGAGCGGGTACGGGGTTGTTCATGGTCGCGGAGACTCGTCGGATGGGCGGGTGGCGGCCATGAAAAAGGGGGCGAGCGCAGTGCTCGGCCCCCTTCTTCAGGATTAAGGCGGTAGTCTAGCGATTCAGCCCCTTCACGTCCATGAAAATAGCTGCAGCTGCACCCGCATCATCCCCAGCGAACGCTTGCAATCAGACAAAAGCGGCCAAGTTGCGCCGCGCCTGAGCTTGCAGGCGCTCGCGGAAATAGGCTGTGAGATATAGCGGCTCACGCAGCGCGAAGCCGCGCATAACCTCGAGACGAGCTGCGCTGTAAGCCGGTTCGGGGACAAAAGCATATTCACGGCGAATCTGCCGCTCATACTCTGCAAAGCGAGCGGGGCTGCTGCCCAAGATGGCGAGATCAATGTCCAGTAGCCGCGCCGTGTCGGCAGCCTCAGACCCTTCGCCACAGACATGGGTCTGGGTTGCCATCACCAATGCCTCGATGCGCCTGACCTGATCGGCTGGCAGGTTCATCTGAGCCGTCGCGCGCGCCGCCCATGCTGCGCTTTGCGCCTCATTGTCATGCCGCTGGGGGTCGTAGATGGCATCGTGAAACAGCAGGGCTAGCAACACGTCAGCAGGGTTGTTGCATTCGTCTGTCACCGCATCAAACAGATCGAGACATTCTTGCAAATGCTGCAGCGTGTGATACGCCCTTTGTGGCTCCGCCCAGGCTACTGCAAGGCTTGAAGCTAACGCCTGCAGCACCGCTTGCTCGGCCTGCGGCGCAGCACCTTGCAGCCGCTGCAGTATTTCAGCTTGCGATAGCGGCATCGCTCAGGGCTTGCCGCTGTCGGCGTAATCCACCACCAGGTTCGCCAGCGTGCGTACGCCGAGCTTGAGCACCGCCTCGTCGATGTGGAAGCGCGGCGAGTGGTTGGCGGCGAACAGTTCCGGCGCCTCGCCGACGGGCTTGGCACCGAGCAGCACGAAATAGCCCGGCACGGTCTCTGCAAAGTAGCTGAAGTCTTCCGCACCCAGCAGCGGGTCGGCAGCAACCAGCTTGCCCTCGCCCGCCACCCGTCTGAGCGTCGGCAGCATCCTTTCGGTGAGCGCCGGGTCGTTGACGGTGACCGGGTAGGCGGTCTCGCCACCGATGCTGACCTCGGCGGTGGCGCCGCTGGCCTCGGCAATGTTCACTGCCGTGCGGCGTACGCGCTCGGCGAGTTCCTTGCGCATCACCGGATCGAGTGCACGCAGCGTGCCTTTCATGGTGACGCTGTCGGGGATGATGTTGCTGCGCACCCCGCCGTCGAACTTACCGATGGTGACGATCACCGGCGCCTTAGCGATGTTCATCTGTCGCGAGGCCACGGTCTGCAGGCCGAGGACGATCTGCGCGGCAATGACAATCGGGTCGGTGCCCTGCCAGGGTGCGGCGCCATGGGTCTGCTTGCCGCGCACCACGATCTTCAGGTCATCGGCACTCGCCAGCGCACCGCCGCTCTTCCAGGCGATGGTGCCGACCTCCCACTGCGCGAACACATGGCTGCCGAACACCACTTCCGGAACCGGCGCGGTGCGGAACACGCCTTCCTTGAGCATCAGCTGTGCACCGCCCTCCTCGCCCTCCGGCGCACCTTCTTCGGCAGGCTGAAAGATGAACTTGACCGTGCCTTTCAGCCGAGGCTGCATCTGGCTCAGCACTTCAGCCACGGCCAGCAGCGTGGCGGTATGGGCGTCATGGCCGCAGGCATGCATCACGCCCACCTCCTTGCCGTCAAACGTCGTGCGCACCTTGCTGGCGAACGGCAGCGCCACTTCCTCGGCCACCGGCAGGGCATCCATGTCGGCGCGCAGGGCCACCACCGGCCCCGGCAGCCCGCCCTTGAGTACGGCGACCACGCCGGTCTTGGCGATGCCGGTCTGCACTTGCAGGCCTAAGTCTTTCAGCCGCTTGGCGACGTACTTGGCGGTCTCGAACTCGCGGTTGGAAAGCTCCGGATGTTCATGCAGATGACGGCGGGTCATGATCAGCTGCGGCTCCACCTGGTCAGCCAGACGGTCGATCTCCTCATGCAGGGTGGCCGAAGCCTGTCCGGCCGCGTGCACCGACAGTGACGGCAACCACACCAGCAGCGCCAGCATGGCGCGCGATAAATCATTCATGGGCTGACTCCAAGCACCTGATCGGCCTGCAGCTGCAGCAGGGCGGCGAGCACCGCATCGCCGACCACCTGGCCATAGGCGGCGGCAGGCCGCAGCGGCGTCACTCCCGCGGGCAGCGCGACACCACCGACGGCGGTGTGGATGAGATGGCGGAAGAACACTTCGCTCTTGCTGGCATCGGCAGCGGTGTAACTGATCTTGAACAGATATTCGTCGGTGACCATCGCCCCCGACAGCCCCAGGCTGAGGCCGGTGACGATGCCGGCACTGTGCATCGAAGCCATGTCGGCGACGTTGTTGACCGTCACCCGCCATACCGCGGCGGCGGCCGGATCCGGCCTCAGCACGCCGCTGGCGAGCAGGGCGCGCTCGACGTGGGCACGCAGGCGCTGGTCGGACTCGGCCCTCAGCTTGCCCTGTTGCTGAAACTGCACCTCGACCCGTACCGGCAGCGGCGGGTTCAGTGGCGTCAGCTGCTGCACCGTCGCCTTGCGGTAGATCGGGTCGGCGTAGCTCTTCAGCATCGAGCTGCAAGCCCCCAGCGTGCTGGCGAGCAGCAAGACCATGAACGGTGCAAGGAAACGCTTCATGAGTTTTCCAGTGGTGGAACGAGCGGGTACCGCGCAAGCAGCTTATGCGATCCCGCCTTCTTCACAAACCCAGCACATCCCGCATCGAATAGCTGCCTGCGGGCCTGCCCTTGAGCCACAGCGCCGCGCGCACCGCGCCACCGGCAAAATTGCCGCGCGAGCTGGCCTTGTGGGTCAGCTCCAGCCGCTCGCCCTCGCCCAGATACATCACCGTGTGATCGCCGATCACGTCGCCGCCGCGCACGGTGGCGAAGCCGATGGTCTCGGTCGCGCGGGCGCCGGTGTGGCCTTCCCGGCCGTAGATCGCGACGGCCTTCAGATTGCGCTGCAAGCCCGCCGCCGCCGCCTCGCCGAGCGCCAGCGCAGTGCCGCTCGGCGCATCGACCTTGTGGCGGTGGTGCGCCTCGACGATCTCGACATCGTAGGCATCGCCCAGGGTGCGGGCTGCGTCTTCGACCAGCTTCAGCAGCACATTGACGCCGACGCTGAAATTGGCCGCCTGGCATACCGGAATCTCGCCAGCAGCCTCGGCGATCAGCGCCTTCTGTTCGGGGGTGAAGCCGGTGGTGCCGATGACGATCGGCTTGACCGCTGTGCGGCAGGCGGCGACTGCGGCGAGCGTGGCTTCCGGCCGGGTGAAGTCGACCAGCACGTCGCTGGCCGCCAGCGCGGCGGCGAGATCACTGCTGACCGGCACGCCCAGTGGCGCCAGGCCGGCGAGCAGGCCGGCATCCATGCCCTGTTCGGCGGCATGGGCACGTTCGAGGGCGGCACTCAGGGTCGCGCCGGGGGTGGCGGCAATGGTGGCGATGAGCGCGCGGCCCATGCGGCCGGCGGCTCCGAGAATGGCGATGCGGATGGTCATGTGCGGTGGGTCTGGTGAGTCAGGGGTTGGGCGGATTCAATTCGGCGAGCAGCTTGTGCGCCATGCCGAGCAGCAGCAGCACGGCCGTCGCCAGCACCGCCCACAGCAGCCAGCGCCGCCATGCCGGGCCGGCGGGCTCTGCTGGTAGCAGCGCGGCGGCGCCGGCGAGCCGCTCCGGGCTGCCGGCTGTGGCGGTGCCGATCAGGCTGGCATTGCGGTTCAAGGCGGCAGCCGGGTCCGGGCTGCCGACGGCCGTAGCCGTTTTGGGAGCCGGCTCGAACAGCGTTTTCAGCAGGCTCTCGCAGCCACCCGGAGGCGTCTGATCGAGCGCCCCGGCATTGCCGTAGGCGAGCCGATACGGCCCCTGCCCCTGGGCGACGAAGCGCAGGTTTTGCGGGGCATAGCCCAGCTGCAGGGTAGCGACGATGGGCGCCCCGCCGGCGTCGGCGACCAGCTGCCAGTAGCGATCATGATTACTGGCCAGCGCAATCTCGTCGTTGCGACGTTCGCCAGTCGGCGTCAGCAGATAGAAAGCCTCGCCAGTCCACACCGTCTGCCATGCGGCCTTTGGATGGCTGCGGCTCTGCAGACGCAGCGCATGGCGGGTATTCGGGGCCGTCAGCTGCACCCGCGCAGCCGTAATCGGGGCCTGATGGCCGGCATCGTAGTGGCGGGTGATGCGCGCCGGTGGGCTGCTTGCCATCTCCTCATTCGGCGATGCGGTGGGCGTGGCCGTGAACCAGCGCAGAGCCGCGGGTCTGCTGCTGCTGGCACGGGTACGCAGCTGCACCGCGTCGATCACGGTGCCGTCGGCATCGCGCGGCGTCAGCCGCAGGCTGTGATAGCGCGCGGCGGGCAGCGCAATCTCGGCGGTTTCCAGCGTCTGGCCGGCTGCGCTGACGCGCTTGAGCACCGCATCCGCCACCACCGGCTGCCAGTGCTGGCTGGCATCGGCCTGCTCGACCCTGACATGCACTTCCGACAGTCCGGTGGGCGAATGCCATTGCAGATGCAGGGCGACGGCAGCTTCGGTGATGGCGCTGAGATCGAGGTCGTAGGCAGTGACCGCCACCGCCGGCGCTGTGGAGTCGCCGCCGGGCACCGTGATGGCGATGCGGTTGCCATTGTCGGTGCGCACTTCGGCAGTGGCACCCTGGCCGCTCCGGCGTGCCAGCCGCACCGGGAACACCGGCAGCGCGAACCGGGCTTCGCTGGAGGAAACCTGCGCAGCCAGCGTGCAAAGGACGTGCGGCACCGGCGTGCCAGCGGCGTCGAACACCGCGACATCGTGCAAGGCCGGCGACACCGCCAGGCGATATACCGCGTCCGGCAGCGGCAGCTGCTGCACCGGGTAACCCGGCTCGGCAGCGAGCGGGATGGCTTCGGCAAAGCTGTCGGCACGCAGCACTGCGCCGGCGAGCGCCGAGCCGGCAACTGCGCTCAGGCCAGCAGCGAACAGCCAGCGCCGCAGCGAGTGCTTCATGTGGACTCCGTACTGGCCGCTTGCCTGGCCGGTGGCAGCGGCGAGAAATAGCCGGTGACCAGCAAGATGCCGCCCACCGAAAAGAACGCGACGATGCGCGCCAGGGTGCCGCTGGCCGCGGTGTCGATCACAAACAGCTTGACCACCACTACCGCCATCAGCGCCGCCCCCACCAGCCAGACCGGACGCAGCAGCTTGCGCGATGCGAACAGCATCACCACGAATGCGAGCAGGCTCCAGAACACCGACAGCGCGGCCTGCAACAGGGTGGAATGCAGCGCCCCCTGACCGAACAGCGGTGTGCCGATGCCGTAATGCAGGCCGCGTACCAGCGCCGCGTTCAGCCACAAGAACACCAGCGCCGCCAGAGCCGCCAGCAGCAGGCGCGGACTGAGCGGCAGCTGCTGTCGAGCGCCGGCCTGCAGGCCGTACCGCGCCAGCGCCATCAGCAGGCCGAGGCTGGCCAGATCGAGGGGATTCAGCAGCGGCCAGGTCGGCAGCGGTGCGGCACTGCCGCTGCTGCTGGCGTTGGCCGCCAGCAGCCATAGCGCGGTGGCGGCTGCGAGCGGCCAACCGACGCCGAGTCGATAGGCCAGCGCATGGCGCGCCAGCGGCCATTCCGGGGCAAGCCTTGGCCGCGCCAGCAAGGTCAGCGTGGCACCCATCAGCAGCGCTGACGGCAGCCACAACCAGAAGCCTTGCGGCTGCCCGACCTGCACCTGCCAGCTGGCTTCCCAGACCAGCAGCACCAGCAACAGCAGCGCAGTCGCCGCGTGTTGTGCCGCCAGCCCCGGCGAGGCGGGTTCGCGCCGCCACAACAGTCGGTATTGCACGGCAAACCACAGCGGCCAGCCCAGCCCGCCTGCGAGGGCGGCGGGATGCGGCCAGAAGCCTGCTGCATCCGCCGGCAGATCAATCACCCGCTGCACGGCGAGCACAGCGGAGACGCCCATCAGGGCAATCGAAAGATGGTCGAACAAGGGCCAGGTCAGCCGCCGCGCCAGCGCCTGCCAGCCCAGCGCCAGCAGGGCGAGCCAGGCGAGACTGGCGCCCGCCTGCACGCTGCCGAGCAGCCGGGAAATCTCGCCGAGACCGGCCAGGCTGATCCACAGCGTGCCGGCCAGCAGCGCCAGCAGGCTCCAGCCGCGCTCCCATTTCGGGATCGCGACTCCCGCCCGCCGCAACCAGTGGCCGCTCAACAGCGCTGAGACGCCGAGCAACAGAAAGCCGATGCACTGGCCGTTGGCGACGGGCAGAGCGTCTGCGGCGACCCCGCCCCTGCCCAGGAATGCCAGCGTGCCCACCAGCTGCAGCAGTGCCGAAAACGCTCTGGCGCCCTTGCGGTCTTGCCGCACGCCCAGCCACATCAGTCCCGCACCCTCCACCGCCCACATCGCCGCCGTCGCCTGCGCGTCGAAGGCCAGCGGGATCGCGAGGCTGGTGAAAATCACCCCGAGGGCCGCAAAGGCCTCGCAGAGCAGCCGCAGCTGTTCGCGCTGGCGGTTCCACAACAGGCTGGCGAGGACGATGTAGAAAGCGCCGAAAGCCAGCGCACTCCAGGCCAGCGCGTATTCGGTGCCGCGCCAGAGCGAGGCGTGGATGCCGAACACCGCCACTGGCAGGCCGAACACCAGCGAGGCCGACACCAGCCCTTTCAGATCAGGTTTCTGGCGCAGCGCGAACAGCACCGACACCGCGACATACATGGCGAAGAACAGCAGCAGAAAGGCATCGGTGCTGATCAGCTTCTCCGCTGCATAGCCGCTGCCACGGAACACGCCAACGATGCCGAAGGTGAACACCAGTCCCAGCAGGTTCAGCACCCGCCAGGCACGGAACCAGGCCACCGTGAACACGCCGAGATTGAGGATGGCGTAGTAGCTGAACAGCGCGATGTGATTGCCGCTGCCGGTGGACACCAGCAGAGGAGCCAGAAAACCACCGCCGGTGCCGATGACCGCCATCGCCAGTGAATCCTGCGCCACCGCCAGCAGGGCGGCGAGCAGCGCCACCGCGATCATCACCGCCAGTGCCAGCGGCATCGGCAGCAGCTGATACAGCCGCGCTGCCGCGAACGTCACCAGGTACAAACCGGCAATGCCACCGCCTTGCAGGATCTGCGCATAGCCGGGCTTGGCAGTGCGCAGTCGCCAGCCGGTGACGAGCAGTGCCAGCGCGCCAGCAGCGAGCGCGGCAAAGCGCAGCTCGATGGGGAACAAGCTGTGCTCGGCGGCATACTTGACGAGAAACACCGCACCGAAAAACAGGATCACCACACCCACTTTCGCCAGCGGATTGCCGCCGCGCAGCCAGTCCCAGCCCGCACTCACCGCACGATCAAATGCACCCGATGGCGCAGGCGGCGGCGGTGTCCAGCTGTGCGGCTGCGGCAGGGGTTCGGCCGGTGCCGCCATTGCCGGGTCTGGCGCATACGCGGAGTCTGCCGGCAGCGATGGCTCAACAAGGTCATCAAAGATCGGCGGCGCGCCTGTTGTCGAGGCTGCTGCGACCACCTCTGGCGGCGATGCCGCGGCTGCCTGCTCCAGTGTCTGGATGCGCGCCTGCAGCCGGCTCAGCCTGCCCTGCTGGGCCAGCGCCCAGCCCGCTGCCGCCCCCAGCAGCACGCCGCTCTGCCCACCGCCGGCCGCGCCCAGAAAGGCGCCGGCCATGGCGAACAGGAATGGCCTCCAGCCGCTCTGGGTGTCGTCAGGTGTCATGGGCTGCCGCCGGATTGCTGGGTCAACGGAGTCTAGTGCGCCGATGAATCGACGATTTTCAGTGCCAACTCCAGCGCCTGCTCGTAGTTCAAGCGTGGATCGACGCTGGATTTGTAGGCACGCTCGAGATCGGTCTCGGTGAGCTTGCGGGCGCCGCCGATGCACTCGGTGACGTCCTCGCCGGTCAGCTCCAGATGCACCCCGCCCAGCCGCGAGCCGCACTCACGGTGGATACGAAACGACTCCTGCAGCTCGCCGGCGATGTCGTCGAAGGCACGGGTCTTCAGGCCATTCCCGGCAGTCTGGGTATTGCCGTGCATGGGATCGGCCAGCCACAGCACTGGGTGGCCGGATTTGCCTACTGCCTCGATCACTGCCGGCAGGTGCGCCGCGATCTTGCCGACTCCCATGCGGTGGATCAGCACCAGCTTGCCCTGCTCGCGCGCCGGGTTGAGCGCCGCGCAGAGTGCGAGCACCCATTCAGCACCCATGGTCGGGCCCACTTTCACGCCCACCGGGTTGGCGATGCCGCGGCAGTATTCGACGTGGGCTCCATCCAGTGCCGCCGTGCGCAGGCCGATCCAGGGGAAATGGGTGGAGAGGTTGTACCAGCCAGGCTGCCGCGGTACCTGGCGGGTCTGCGCCTGCTCGGCCCACAGCAGCAGTGCTTCGTGCGAGGTGTAGAAATCCACCCGCTGCAGGTCGGCGAGCGACTGGCCCGCCAGCGTTTCCATGAAGCGCAGCGAGTCGCCGATGGCGTCCACCCGCGCCTGGTATTCGGCCGCCAGCGGCGCGTGCTGCACCCAGTCCAGATCCCAGTACTCGGGGTGATGCAGATCGGCAAAGCCGCCATCGATCAGGCCGCGCACGAAGTTGATGGTCATCGCCGAGCGGGCATGCGCCTCCAGCAGCCGCTGCGGATCGGCGATGCGGGCAGCGGCAGTGAACTCCGGCGCATTGACCAGATCGCCGCGATAGCTGGGCAGCGTCACTCCGTCGCGGGTTTCGGTATCGGTGGAGCGCGGCTTGGCGTACTGGCCGGCAAAGCGCCCGACCCGCGTCACCCGCTTCTTCAGGCCGTGCGTGAGCATCAGGCTCATCTGCAACAACACCTTCAGGCGATTGGTGATCAGTTCCGCCCGGCAGTCGGCAAAACTCTCGGCGCAATCGCCGCCCTGCAGCACGAAACGCTCGCCGCGGGCCGCGGCGGCAAACTCGTTCTTGAGACGGTTGACCTCCCAGGAGGTCACCAGCGGTGGCAGCCCCTTGAGGGTGGCGACCGCTGCATCAAGTGCGGCGCGATCGGGATAGGTAGGCTGCTGCACGACGGGTTTCGTCTGCCAGCTGTCGGGCGTCCAGTTCATCGTCGTTTCCATAGGGCGCGGAGTATAACGGCGGGGTTTGCGGCGCCGGCCCTACAATCCTGCCGTCCTTTCCATCCACCCGAACAACCATGTCCAAGCTGCGAATCACCCTGCTGGCGTCCCTGCTGCTGGCGGGCTGCGAAAACACGCCGGATCCGGCCACCACGCCCGCAGCCACTCTTTGTGTCGCCAGCAGCTGCGGCAGCAAGACCCGGCTGGTCACCATCCCGGACGCCGAGAACCTGCTGTTCACGCCCGGCGGTCGGCTGTTCGTCAGCGGCGGCGTCAATGTCTACGAGATCAGCAGGAGCGGTGAAATCTACAGCGCCAGGCCGCTGCTCGATGGCAGCTGTAATTTCACCGGTCTGGCCCTAAGGGGCGAGGTGCTCTACGCCAACTGCTTCGACGGCCAGCTGTACGCCGCGCGCCTCACCGCCCAGCCTAGGCTGCAAGCCATCCATGCGCTGGGGCTCGCCTCGCCGAATGGCCTCGCCACCGGGCCCGACGGCGAGCTGTATGTGGTGAACGGTCCGTTGGCCACCAGCGCGCTGCCAGCGCCGAAGATCGTGCGGCTCAGGCTTGACCCCGCCGACCCTTTCAAGGTGCTGGAGCAGAGCGACTGGCTGACGCTGGACCCGCTGCGGTCGCAGCCCAATGGCGTGCAGCTGCGCGGCCGCAGGCTCTATTTCAGCGAAAGTTCGGCACCGACCCAGGGTCGCATCAGCATGGTCGATATCAATGCCGATGGCAGCCCCGGCGTGCCGCAGGTGTTCACCAGCTTCAACAGCCTGCCGGACGATTTCAGTCTGGCCGGCGAGCAGCTGCTGGCCGCCTATTTCTCCGCCGGCCAGATCGCGCTGTTCGATACCGCCGGCGCGCTCATCTCGCAGACCGACGCCAGCAGTTTCGACAGCCCCTCGCAGGTGCGCCTGGGCCAGCCGCCGCTGTTCGCGACCACCGATCTGCTGGTGACCGAGAAAGGCCTCATTGGCGATAACGACTCGACGCTGGGCAACGTGCTGTCAGTGTTCCGGCGCAACTAACGACGGGCACGGCGGCGACTCAGTTGGCATTCATGGCCGCAGCAGATGATGGCTTCGGGCCTCGCCCTTCCATTATCTACGGAGACACCCATGAAACTGATCCGCAATCTCTCGCTCGCTGCCATCTCCCTGTTCTCGCTCGCCAACCTCGCTGCCTGCAACACGGTCGAAGGCGCCGGCAAGGACATCAAGGCTGGCGGTACCGCCATCGAGCGTGAAGCCGACAAAGCCAACCACTAGGCTGGCTGCTGCAAACCGCCCCGATGCGCTGCACAGTGCGTCGGGGTTTTTGTTGCGCGCGGGAATATCAGGCGTGACGTCGCGATAGCTGCTGGAAACGCAGCGTCAGCCCGACGGCAGCGGCAGCCAGCCCGGCAGTGAGCCCCCACCACAGGCCGTCGGCCGCCAGTGGCGTGTGAAAACACAGCCACCAGCCCACCGGCATGCCGATCAGCCAGTAGCTGAACAGGGTGATCAGCATCGGCAGGCGGGTGTCTTTCAGGCCGCGCAG
>JBKJJE010000012.1:0-17635 GCA_046598075.1 Stagnimonas sp. | reverse complement strand
GATGAGCTGCCGCGCGAGCGGCTGACCCTGGCGGTCGGCGCCATCGGCGCTGCCGACGGCATGATCGAGATGACCATCGATTACGTGAAGAATCGCAAGGCTTTCGGCGCGCCGCTGTCGAGCATGCAGAACACCCGCTTCGAGATTGCGCGGATGAAAACCGAGCTGGAGGTCACCCGCGCTTTCGTCGCCCAATGTGCCGCCGCCTATGCCAATGGCAAGCTCGATGTGCCGACGGCGGCGATGGTGAAACTCGCATCCACCGAAATGCAGTGCCGGGTCGCCGACGGCTGTCTGCAACTGTTCGGCGGCTATGGCTACATGAGCGAGTACCCGATCAGCCGCCATTTCGTCGATGCCCGCGTGCAGCGCATCTACGGCGGCACCAGCGAGATCATGAAAGAGGTGATCGCCCGCAGTCTGCTGGGGCGATAAACCCAGCGCACATCAATCGGAGCAGAACTCGTAGACGCCGGCAGTTCCAGAAACACTGCCGGAACCACGCATGTATTTGAACTCGACCGTGTCATACGGTCTGGTAGCCGTATTGCTGTAGCGCGAAACCGGTGATGCAAACGAACCCTCCCGGTCAACGCGAATCGTGAAGCTGTCCTGCGCCGCGCCGCGAAGATAGGTGTTGAGCTGGTAGGTCACCAGCTGCTGGCTTGATGCACCGATGTCGTAGATCACGCCCACGACCGAGCCGATGCCAAACGTGCCGCCGCCACTGGCGTGTGCAGAGACGGCAACGGAACCGGAAGCGGTGCCGTCCATGCGCAACCGCGACGCGCTACCAAAGTCGCCATCTGCTGCCGCAGCCAGTTGGTCGACTGCGCAATTGCCGGTGCAATTGGCGTCAGAGTTTGGCCCGTCCAAGAGAGGAGCGAGTGATGTGCAACTGAGCCCCGCCGAGTTGCCGCCCCCACCGCAAGCACTCAGCGCCAAAACGCTCAGTGCCGCCATCGACTTCAACAAAATCTTCTGCCCCATTTTTGTCCCTTTAGAGTTATTTTTCCCGCGCATGATGTTACCCCCCCCGATAAATGTCACTGGCATTCAATCGCAACTACGCTGTGGGCGGCTCCACATCGGACTCAGCGGGTTCTTCTGGCGCAGCCTTCTTAACCTGCTGCTGTCCAGGCCTGGTTTCGACGATGGCAATCACGTCGCGGGCGATGTTCCATTCCTTCAGGTCGTAGCCCATCTGCTTCATGGTCTTGGCAAGCCGGGTGATCGGCACGCTGCTGCCGCGGGTGGAGACAAAACTGTTGGGCCGCGAGATCAGCACCTCGATCTTCTCGATGAAGCGGCCGCGATCGGTCACCTTGTTGCCGGAACCGGTGCGCGACATGGCCCATTTCTGCGCGATGCTGAAGTCTTGAGCCGCGCAGACGAATGCACCCGCACCATCCATCACCACCTGCACGATTTCGCCCTGGCGGATCACCCGGCCGTTGCCGGTGGCGACCTCGTACAGACTCAGGCTTCTTGCCATGATCAGTCCATCTCCACACTGCCGCTGCCGCGCCGGACGATGAAGCCGGCCGCGCCGAGGTCGGCGGCGATCTGCCCGGCGTGGGCCTCATCCTGCGCCTCCACCAGGGCTTCCAGCGTCGCGCGCTTGGCGTGGGTGCCGGCGTGCAGGCGCTCGTGATGCACCTGGATGATGTTGCCGCCACTCTCGCCGATGCGGCCGGCGACACGGGCGAGAAAGCCGGGGCGATCCTCGATCTCGATCGACAGCGAGATCAGCCGCTGCTCGTGGACGAGCTGGCGCATCAGCACACTGGCGAACAGCCGGGTGTCGATGTTGCCGCCGCAGATGACCAGGCCGATCTTGCGGCCCTTGAAGCGCGCCGGGTCGGTGAGCAGGGCCGCCAGACCCGCCGCGCCGGCACCTTCGGCGACCACTTTCTCGACATTGGCGAGCAGGCCGATGGCGCGCTCGATTGAGGATTCTTCCACCCGCATCAGGTCGGCGACCTGCTCGCGGATGATGGCGAGCGGCAGCTGGCCGATGTATTTCACCGCGATACCCTCGGCGATGGTGGCACCACCAGTCACCAGCGACAGATCGTTCTGCAGCGCGGCATAGGCGCTGGGGTAGCCGGCTGACTCGACGCCAACGACGCGTACCGCCGGGTTGATGCCGTGGGCGGCAATCGCCATGCCGCTGATCAGCCCGCCGCCGCCGATCGGCACCACCAGGGTGTCGATCTCCGGTGCGTCTTCGAGCATCTCCAACGCCACCGTGCCCTGCCCGGCGATGATCAGCGCATCGTCGTAGGGATGCACCAGCGTCATGCCGCGCTTGGCGATGTACTCGGCCTGCATGTATTCGGCGGCATCAGCCAGCGTCTCGCCTTTCAGGATCACCTCGCCACCCAGCTCGCGGGTATTGCGCACCTTGGTGAACGGGGTGTTCTCCGGCATCACGATCACGCTCTTGATGCCCAGCCGGGAGGCGTGATACGCCACACCTTGGGCATGGTTGCCGGCGCTCACCGCCACCACCCCGGCGGCGCGTTCGACCTCGGTCAGCGAGGAGAGCTTGTTGAGGGCGCCGCGCTCCTTGAACGAGGCGGTGAACTGGAAGTTCTCGAACTTCAGCCAGACCTCCGCACCGGTGATGCGCGACAGCACCCGCGAATGGGTGCAGGGGGTGCGCTCGATCTGGCCCTTGAGCCGCTCGGCGGCGGCAGTGATGTCGGCAAAGGTGACGCTCATTTCTTTTTGTTCCCACTGGTGGTGCTGAGGCCTGAAACCCGGCCGTCCCGGAAACCGACCGTGATGCGCTGGCCGTCGCGGCGATAGCGCCAGCTGCCGTCCGGCAGCTTTTCATCGGCGCTGCCCAGTGCACTTTCGACTTCGGACGGCGTCATTCCGGCAATCACCCGGTGCGCAATGATGGCGGTCCGCACCGCCTTTTCACGCGCCGATCCGGCCGCGTGCTGGCTGAGAAAATCGGCATCCGCCTTATCGCGGGCCTTCTTCTCCCGACTCAGGCGCTCGTCGTAGGTGTTGGCGAAGTCGTCGGCCTCGTTGCGCTGGATGGTGTTCAGCGGCGGCAACCTGGCAGGCTCGGCAGCGGCGTCGCAGGGCTGGTCGGTATAGCTGGTCTTGCCGTTTGCCACGCACTTGTAGACCTCGGCATGCGCCGGGCCGCCGAGCAGAAACAGAAGGACGAGTGCGTAAGGCATTGCACATTCTATGCGCCGGGGCAGGATGACTCACACGACGCCGGCAGGCACTGCGCGTTGAACCCTCGCCCTTTCCACTGCTCATCCCGGCCTACGGCAACGGTGGCAGTGGCGAGCTGGTGCGCTGCATCAACCTCGCCATGGCCGCTTCGGGGCGCTGGCCTCAAGGCGCACAACGCCGCCTCTGCCGCCGCTAGACGAGTGCAGCCTGCCGAGCCGACGATCGCCCTGCGGTCGAGCACGCCCTGCCACTGCTCGAACCGAGCCGCAACCCCTCGCGTTTTCGGTCACGCCCTCCGGGCCTGGCTGGACGCCGCCACGCGCGTCATCGCGCTACACCCGAGAACCATCTCGCTCGCCGAGGCATGACACTCCGGATCAGCGCCCTGCGCACAGACTTCTAGCGGGCCAATCTCTCCGTCTGCTGCTGCACCTAAACTGCGCGGCCTGGTACCCCGCCCGCGCTGCGCAGGCCCCGATTTGGTTAATCTTCAGGTTTATAGTGGCTAGCAGTGCGCTTCCGCCGTCCATCGTCCAGGGAGGACCCGATGGCCTACGACAGTCCGGCAGACTCCGAACGCCCGAAGTACTGGGCCTTCATCAGTTACAGCCATCGTGACGCCGCGGCGGCACGCTGGCTGCATCGCGCCCTCGAACGCTACCGGCTGCCCACGGCGCTGGTGGGCAGCACCTGCCGCGATGGCAAGGTTCCCAAGCGTTTATATCCGATCTTCCGCGACCGCGACGAACTCGCCACCAGCGCGCACCTTTCCACCGCAATCGAAAGTTCGCTCACGGCCTCCCGCAACCTCATCGTGGTGTGTTCGCCGCAGTCGGCAGCCTCGGCCTGGGTGAACGAGGAGGTGCGCCGCTTCAAGGTATTGCGCGGCGAAGACAGAGTTTTCTGCCTGATCGTAGATGGCGAGCCGGGCAGCGAGCAGGAGTGCTTCTGCCCCGCCCTGCGCTACCGGCTCGATGCTTCCGGCCAGCCCGGCAGTGAGCCCACTGAACCACTCGCCGCCGACCTGCGCGATGCAGGCGATGGAAAGCGCGGTAGCCTGCTCAAGCTCATCACGGGCCTGCTAGGCCTGAACTATGACCAGCTCGCCCGCCGCGACCTGCGCCGCCGCCAGCGTCTGCTGGTCGCAGCACTCGCCGCCTCGGTTGCGGTCGCCACGGTCATGACCGGGCTTGCGGTAGTCGCCATCCGGGCGCGTGATGCCGCGCGCATCGAGAGCCTCAAGGCCGAACGGGTCAAGTCGTTCGTGGTGTCGGTGTTTGAGGAGCAAAGCCCGCTTGACCGCGGCAATGCAGAACGCATGGCCCCGAAACAGCTCATCCAGAATGCCGTGCGACGGCTCGACGAAGAGCTTTCGGAGGAGCCTGCCGTGCGAGCCGAGTTGCTGCACACACTCGGCGGCATCCAGACCAACCTCGGCGACGGCGCGGCCGCCGAACCGGTTCTGCGGCGCGCCGTGGACGAACGTCGGCGGCTGTTCGGCGACGGCAGCATCGAACATGCGGTGGCGCTGGCGAGCCTGTCCAAGGCAGTCATCCAGCAGGGGCGATATCCCGAGGCGGAAAAGCTCGGGCGCGAGGCGCTCGCCATCGTCGCGCCACTGACCACAGCCCCAGCGGCGCAACTCGGCTTCGTGGAGGTGGTCGCCGCCAGCGGCTTGAGCTATGGCAAGGGCAAGGTCATGGAGGCGGCAGGCCTCTATCGCAGTGCCGTGGCGCGCTACGAGTTGGCGCTGGGGCCCGGCAGCCGCGAAGCCCTGTACGCCCTGACGCAGCTCGCGCAGTCACACTCTCAAGGCAACGATGATTCGGCCGCCGAAGCCGCCTACCAGCAGGTCGTCGCGCGTGCCGAGGCCCGCTTCGGCAAGGGTTCGGCCTGGGCAGCCAACGCACAACTCGAGCTGGCCCGCCTGATGTCGAGGAAGGGCGCCTATCAAGACGCCATCGCACTGCTCCGCACGGCAGCCGAATCGCTGCTGGCCGCTGGCGTCACCCGGCATGAAATGCTCGCGGCGGCTTACAGCAATATGGCTGTCACGCAAACCAGAACCGGCGAGCTGACCGAGGCGCTCGCAAACTACGATGCCGCAGAAGCGGTCACACCGTCGGACAGTGCCAAACGCCAAGACAACCTGCGCGGCCGTGGTGCTGTGCTGCTGAAGCTCGGCCGCAACGACGAGGCGGAACAGAGCTACAGAGCTGCCTATGAGCTTGCCAAGACCAAGGGCGGCGACAAGAGCGCCTTCACCTGGTACCTCGCCAGCGAGTGGGGCAAAGGGCTGGCGGCTACAGGAAGGCTGGAAGAGGCCGAGCGCATACAGCGCGAGGCCGTGAGGCAGGTCGCCGCACTGATGGCACCCGGCGCACACCAGAACGCATTGGTGTTGGACAATCTTTCAGACACGCTGCATCGCCAGCCCAAGCGGCGGCCAGAAGCGGTGCAGCTCAGGCTGGATGCCCTGAGTATCGTGGAAAAGCGATATCCGCCAGGCGAAGCCTTGTGGCGCGAATATGCCATTGCACTCTTGGTGTCCGCTGCCCTCGCTCCGGATGCCCGCGACCCGGCTCTGCTGGGCATTGCCGAGCAGGCAGTCTCTGCCGAGCGCAGCGACTCGAAGGCAAGCGCAGATCTCGCCAACGCCCTCGCTGCACTCGGCCTGCTGCGCCTGAGGAGTGGCGTGGGCGATGCGGAGGCACCGCTTGACGAAGCACTGAAGGTAGCTGCCACCAATGCACATGAGGAGCTCATGGCAGCGGCCCGCGCCGCACTCGCCAAACCGAGGCGCGCGCCGCGATGACACCTTGCGCAGGATTCCCGGATAATCCGCGCCCTCCCGTGCTGCCCTGACCGTCTCCCATGTCCCAATACGTTTTCACCATGAACAAGTGCGGCAAGATTGTGCCGCCGAAAAAGGAAATCCTCCGCAACATTTCGCTGTCGTTCTTCCCGGGTGCGAAGATCGGCGTGCTCGGCTACAACGGCTCGGGCAAGTCGACGCTGCTGAAGATCATGGCCGGCATCGACAAGGACTTCGTCGGCGAGGCGCGGCCCCAGCCCGGCATCAAGATGGGCTACCTGCCGCAGGAGCCTCAGCTGGACCCCACTAAAACCGTGCGCGGCAACGTCGAGGAGGCTCTTGGCGAGCTGCTGGGCCTGAAGGCTGATCTTGAAGCGGTCTACGCCGCCTATGGCGATGAAAATGCCGACTTTGACAAGCTGGCGGCCAAACAGGCTGATCTGGAGTCGAAGATCGCCGCCGCCGATGGCGACAACATCGACCTGGTGCTCGACAAGGCTGGCGAGGCGCTCAACCTGCCGCCCTGGGATGCCAATGTCACCACGCTCTCCGGTGGCGAACGCCGCCGTGTCGCGCTCTGCCGGCTCTTGTTGAGCAAGCCCGACATGCTGCTGCTCGACGAACCGACCAACCACTTGGACGCCGAGTCGGTGGCCTGGCTGGAGAAGTTCCTGAAGGACTTCCCCGGCACCATCATCGCGGTCACCCACGACCGCTATTTTCTCGACAACGTCGCCGGCTGGATTCTCGAACTCGACCGCGGCACCGGCATCCCCTGGCAGGGCAACTACAGCAACTGGCTGGAACAGAAAACCAAGCGCCTGAAGGACGAGAGCAACAAGGAAGACGCGCGCCAGAAGGCAATGAGTGAGGAGCTGGAATGGGTGCGCAAGAACCCCAAGGGCCGCCAGTCCAAGAGCAAGGCGCGCATCAAGGCCTACGAGGAACTGGCCAGCCAGGAATACCAGACCCGCAGCGAGACCAAGGAGCTCTACATCCCGCCCGGCCCTCGCCTCGGTGACTTGGTGCTGGAAGTGGACAACGTCGGCAAGAAGTTCGGCGAACGCTGGCTCTACAAGGGTGTCACCTTCCGCATGCCCAAGGGCGCCATAGTCGGCATCATCGGGGCCAACGGCATGGGCAAGACCACGCTGTTCAAGATGCTGCTGGGTCAGGAGCAACCCGACGAGGGCACCATCAGGATCGGCGAGACGGTAAAGCTTGCCGCCGTAGACCAGAGCCGTGATTCGCTCAACGGCGACAACACCGTGTTCCAGGAAATCTCCGGTGGCAGCGACCTGCTCAAGGTCGGCAACTACGAGCTGCCGTCACGCGCCTACATCGGCCGCTTCAATTTCAAGGGTGAGAGCCAGCAGAAACGCATCAAGGAACTCTCCGGTGGCGAACGCAACCGCGTGCATCTGGCGAAGATGCTGCTCACCGGCGGCAACCTGCTGCTGCTCGACGAACCCACCAACGATCTCGACGTGGAAACCCTGCGCGCGCTGGAAGAAGCCATTCTCGACTTTCCCGGCAACGCCATGGTGATCTCACACGACCGCTGGTTCCTCGACCGTGTCGCCACCCACATCCTCGCTTTCGAGGACTCCGGCGAGGTGGTGTTCCATGAAGGCAACTACGGCGATTACGAAGAGGATTTCCGCCGCCGCACCGGCTCGGAGCCCGGTGTGAACCGCCGCAACCGGCACAAGAAACTGGCCTGATCTAGCGGGCCTGGCTGGCGCGTGCGGCCCTGCGGGCCGCAGCACGTCTCAACGGCGGGTGCTTGACCCGCTCGGCTAGGTTGCGCTGCACCGCTGCTGCAAATTCGGGACTGACTGCAATCGCTGGCTCCGACAGGAGGGGTGCTGCCTTGGCGGTGGTATTGGACGGCAGCACCGCAAACACATCGCTGCGGTTGGCGGTGCCGCCGGTGGTCTGCACGAACAGGGCGATGAAATTCGCACCGCTGCTTTTCAGCGCCTGGTAGTCACCCAGAAAATAGCCACGGGCATCCGGCGCCAGAGCCAGATCGAACGGCCCTGACAGCCTGGTCTCGGCCCAGTTGATGCCGTCTGCCGAGCGCGCCAGCCAATGGTCGGCTGGCAGGCTGCCGGGGTCGGCGCTGTTGCTGCGCAGGTCGAAGTAGCTGATGCCGATCACGCCGTCAGCGCGCACATGCACGCTGGGGGTGAATGCCTGCACTGCCGGCACCGCGTTGATGCGCAGCGGTGCGCTCCAGCTAAGGCCGCCGTCGACGGATCGCGACAGCACCACACCGTCGCGCTGACCACCACTGAAACGGGCATCCTGCCAGACCAGGTTGAGCGTGCTGCCGGGGCCGACCGCGACTTGCGGAATGATCGATCCATCGCGGATCGCCTTGCCGGTTTCGGGATCGCGCGCGCCGACCGACAGCAGGTCGGCGATCTTCACCGGCAGCGTCCAGGTCTGGCCATGGTCGATGGAGCGCATTGCCCGCAGCGAGGCGCTCAAGCCGGTCGCGGTGTTGTCAATCTGGGTGAACACGTTCACCAGCTCGCCGCCCGGCAGCACCACGATCTGGTTGCCGATGGTCTGGCTGCTGCTGCCGGGGTCGTGGATGACCCGCGCCGCCTGCCAGCTGAGGCCTCCATCGCTGGTGGCGGCGAAATACGCCGGGCCGGACTGATCGCCGATCAGCCGATCCCAGACCACGTAGGCGTAGCGGGCATCGGTGGGGTCGGCGGTGATCGTCTGCTTGTCGTTGAAGGCGGCAGCGCCGTCGCGGATCAGGGTGATCGGCGCGCTCCAGTTCTGGCCGCCATCGAGCGAGCGGCTGACCAGCATGGCGTTGCTTGAACCGGCGGCAAAAGTGTCGCCCGTGAAGCTCAACGACACCTGATAGGCGACGCCATTGGGCGAAAAGCTCACCCAGGGATCGCTGGCGCGCTGGTAGTCGCCGCCGTTGCCAGCATTGCCACCGGTGCAGCGCGAGAACGGCGCGCTGCGCGCGGCCCAGGTCTGGCCCCCATCGGTGGACACGCCGGCAATCAGCCCCTGCGCACCACCGTCGGAGAAGCGGTCCTGCTGCCAGACCGCGATCAGGTTCTGAGGGTTGATGGGGTTGATGGCGAGGTACGGCTCGACCTCGGCATTGCCGTACAACACGCCAGCTTGCGCGCCTTCGGCACAGCCGCTGGCAAGCGGACTGGTCAGCGCCGATACCCGGATGGCAGGCAGCGGGGTGGCGGGCGTCGACGGGATGGGTGCCGGCTGGTCGCCGCCACCGCCGCAGGCTGCCAGCAACAGCAGCGCCCATGACAGGGCAGCAGCCCGAATATTGGTGAGCGGCATGGCAAAAAGGCTCCGGTCGGTAGCGCAAGGCATCCAGCGTAGACCCAAACCAAAAGCGGGGCGTTCAGCGCAGGTAACGATCCAGAAATGCCAGCGACGCCTGCACTGCCTCGCCGTCGGCAAAGAAAGCCGAGATATGGCCGTGGCCCTTGATGACGAACAGCTCGTTGGGCACACCCGCGGCATCGAGTTTCAGCTTGTAGCGGGTGGCCTGCTCGAACGGCACGTAATCATCGAGCGTGGCGTGGTACTGGAACACCGGCGGATGCCCCGCCTTCACATAGTTTGCCGGCGAGGCCGCCTTGAAGGCTTCGAGCTTCTCGGCCTTCTGGCCGCCGATGAAATTCGGCACCAGATAGCCCCCTTCGTAAAGCGTGAGGTCGCTCGGCGTGCCGCCCGCCACCACCGCCTTCATGCGGGTATCGGCAAGGCCCAGGGCGGGATCATCGGCAGCGGCTGCCACCAGCGCCGAGAGATGCCCGCCGGCCGAATAGCCGTAGGAGCCGATGCGCCCGGGGTCGATGCCGTAGGCGGCACCAGCGCCGCGCATCCAGCGCGCCGCCTGCTGCACATCCTGCAACTGCGCCGGAAAGATGTAGTCCGGCACCAGCCGGTAGGTGGTGTTGACGACCAGATAACCACGGGCGGCGATACGCTCGGCCAGACTCTTCACCTGCGCCCGGTCGCCACGCTTCCAGGCGCCGCCGTGAATCAACAGCACGCTGGGGAAGGGGCCGGCGCCAGCGGGGGTGTAGATATCCGCCAGCAGGGTTTTGGGCCAGCCTGCCGGCGAGACCACCACATCGCGGGTGATGCGGTAGCTGGATACCACCGGCGGCGGTGCCGCGCTGTCCGGCCTGCCCAGATGCTGGCTGCCGCAGCCAGCGAGGGTTGCGGCGAGCAGCGCGGCGGAGATCAGTTTCAGCATGTCAGGCTCATGGCGATGGTGACGGGTTGGGCAACAATACGGCCTGCCAAAAACATTGGACGCCACGCCGCACATGACCGACCTCGACAGCTCCCAGCCCACCGTCGCCTACCGCTGGCGGCACTCCACCCTGGTACCCATCGGCCATGTGCAGGCCGTCGCCCTCGATGATCTGCTCGGCATCGAGCGCCAGAAAGCCGCGCTGGTGCAGAACGTGGAGCAGTTCGTGCAGCGTCGGCCCTGCAACCATGTGCTGCTCACCGGCTCGCGGGGCACCGGCAAATCCTCGTTGGTGAAGGCATTGCTGACCCGCTTTGCGCCACAGGGCCTGCGGGTGGTGGAGATCCATCCGCAGGACCTCATCGACCTGCCCGATGTGGTCGCACCGCTGCGCGAGCGGGACGAACGCTTCCTGCTCTACGTCGACGATTTCAGCGTTGCCAGCAACGACCGCGCGCTCACCGCGCTGAAGACCGCGCTCGATGGCGGCATCGAAGAGGCTGCCGAGAACGTGCTGATCGTCGCCACCTCCAACCGCCGCTACCTGATGCCGACCTTCAAGGCCGAGAACGAGGAGTTCCGTTGGGAAGACGACGAGCTGCAGGCTGGCGAGAGCACCGAGGAAAAAATCTCGCTGTCGGAACGCTTCGGCCTGTGGCTGTCATTCCCGGCGTTCTCCCAGGACCAATATCTCGACGCCGTGCGCCTGCATCTGGGCCTGCTCGGTTGCCCGCAGTGGAACACCGAGATCCGGCTGCTGGCGCTGCGCTGGGCACTCAACCGCGCCAGCCGTTCGGCCAGGGTGGCAAGGCAGTTCGCCCAGGATCACGTCGGCCGCCAGTTCCGCTAGCGGCCGACTGCTGCGCGTTCGGCGCGCACTTCCTGGGTCCAGAGGTGATGCTGGCCAAAGTCCTTCGCCAGCCAGCTTTCCACCTCTGTGAACAGCGCCTGTGCAGCGGCTTCGTCGCCTTCCAGCCGCAACAACCAGGCCAGGGCACGTTGGTGATTGGCCAAGATGCGCGAGTGCGGAGGCAGTTCATCAATCACCGCCTGGGGAATCATGGCCAGCGCCGCCCGGGCTTCTGCCAGCTGGCCGAGTCTGGCGTGGTTGCGCGCCAGACCGGCCTGGGCGGCGACGATGCGCGGGTTGTTCCTGAACTCGATCAGCGCCGCGCTGGCCTTCTGGTAATCGGCGAGTGCCGATGCCCAGTCGCCACGTCGCTCATGCAGCCAGGCTCTCTGGATGTAGGTACCGGCCAGATACGGACCGCTCCGGGTCTGCTCGCGCAGCTTGATGGCTCGGTCCGTGATGGGCAGCGCCTCGTCGAACCGGCCCAGTCCGGTCAACGCATAGCCCTGCCAGCTGTAGAACGTCTGCATGTAGCCGCTTTCTTCGGCATACACCGGCTTGGCGCGGGTCGCGCCCTCGGTGGCCAGCTTCAGCAGTCGCCGGAAATCGCCGCTGTAACTTGCTTCGGCGGTGCAGGCGAAGGCGTAGTCCAGCCGCTCTTCCAGCGGCAGGCTGGCGGCGTTGCGTTGTTCGTAGTCGAGTAGTTTCTCGCAGCCCTTGCGGGCGGTAGCCAGCCTTTGCAGGCTGGCGTTGTCGCGCACGAAGGTGGAAAGACTCCAGCTATTGCCCCTGAGCATGGTGTCGAAGTTTGCGAATACCTCGTCTTCAACCGCTTCATAGGCCGTCACTGCCGAGCGCCAGCGGCCATCCTGGGTCATCAGCGCGGCTTCAAGCAGGGTGATGTTGAGGCGTTCGGCCAGGGTCACGGTCGGGGTTTTCGCGGCATAGTTCTTGAGCTGCCGCACCAGATTTTCGTGATCGTGCAGATAGGTCATGTCCGGCTGGTCCTGGATCACCTTGTAGGCCAGTGGAAAGGCATTGACCGGTTCCAGCGCCATCCAGTCGACGAGCGCCTGATAGTGTTTTTTCCAGAGCGGCAGCAGCTCTTCGAGCGGGCGAGCGGGAAAGTTCTCGTAGGCCGTCATCAGCGCCACATAGGCCTGCGCCTTGCCACCGGCATCGTTCTGGAAGCGCCCATCTATTTTGGCCACCCCGGAGTCGAGCACGGAGATGAGATCCACCTCACGACCCTTGCGGATGTTGGGGTCGATGGCCCCCAGCAGGTCTTCGGAGAGGAACGCGGTGACCGCCTGCGCGCTTCGCGCGGATTTGACCGCATCCAGTTCGGCGCGATGCGCCTGCCAGGCAAACTGCAGGGTTGCGGCGAGCCCGATCAGGATCGCCGCCAGTACCGACCACATGGCCTTTCGGCGCGCGCGCAGGCTTTCGTTCTCGCGAAGCGCCTGTTCCGCGGCGGCAACCGCAGCGGCCTGTTCCGCTTCCAGCTGGCGCTGCGCAGCCAGGGCTTTGCCACGGCTTTCGAGCAGACGGATACGGTCGGCCAGCGCCTGCGCACTCGATAGCCGCCGCTCGGGATTGCCCTGCACGGCCTCCTCGATGTCGGCTCTCAGCAACTCGTCGCCGATGCCCTGTTCCCAGCCCGGCGAGATCGGCTTGCGAAAGTCGCCGACACTCATCTGGTAGAGCAGCACCCCCAGGGCATAGATATCACCACGGATGGTCTGCGGCTGGCCCTCGAGCACTTCCGGCGCGACATAGAGGGTGGTGGCCTGGCCGCTGCTGTCGAGCAGCTGGGTGAAGCCCATGCGGGTGATGCCGGCGTTGGCGATCACCTCCTCCGCCAGCACACCGCCGCCACCGAAATCCGCCAGCAGCGGCTTGATGCCTGCACCTTCGTCACGCATCAGCACATTGCTGGCTTTCAAATCCTTGTGAAGTACCCCGACGCCATGCACCAGCGCCACCGCCTCGGCGATGTCGGCGAACACCGACAGTCGCCGTGACAGCGCAATCTCGCTCAGTCCGCCCTGCGCTGCCGCCCACAGCGCCAGATTGCCGGCCGGGTAATGTTCGAGTTCCAGGAAATACGGAGCCTCCTCCAGATTCCAGTCCAGCATCTCGGCAATCGGGGCGTGCTCGCCAAGCTGCTGGCGCAGCAGCCGGAACAGGGTGATCTCGCGCTTGAGTGCGTTGAGTGCGTCGGCGTCGATGGCGAACTTGTAGACCCGCACATCGCGGGTCTTGCGGTGCACCACTTTCCACACCTCGCCGCTGCCGCCGCTGCCCAGATGCTGTTCCAGCTGCCACTGCGCACGCAGAGGCGGGCTGTCTCCGGCCTTCAGTCCGAGCAGGGGCGCGGCGGCCGGGTTGGCGGCGACCTCGATGCGAACCGGAGCGATTAGCCGGTAGCCGTAGCCGTGGACGGTCTTGATCAGCGTTTGCGCATCGTCTGCGAGCACTTCGCGGATGCGGCTGACGGCCTTGGTGAGCACGGTTTCGGAGACGATGCGGCCCGGCCAGACGGCGGCGTGCAGTTCCTCCTTGGTGACCACTTCGCCCGCGTGCCGCAACAGATGCCGCAGCACTTCCAGCGGCTTGCGTTCCAGCTCTACCACCACGCCATCGAGCGAGAGTTCGAGCGTGGACTCCTCGAACACGCAACGCTCGAATAGCCACTTCAGTGGCGCGGTGGTCAGCGCGTCCATGCCGGCTTGCCGGGTGACAGGCCTATTTGTGGGTCTTCAGCAGGCCCGCGACCTTGTCGGTGTAGGCCTTCATCGCGGCGTCGCTGGAGACCCCCTTGAGCTTGGCCCAGGCGTCGTACTTGGCGCGGCCCACCATGTCCAGCATCCCCGGGCGCGCACCGCTGACATCGCCCTTCTCGGACTGCTTGAAATGGCTGTAGAGGAACAGGAAATCCTCGTTGCTCGGACGCTTGGTCAGCGTTTTGACATCTTCCTGCGCCTGCGCAAAGGCTTTTTTGAGGTCTGCCATGGGGGTTTTCCGATTGTTGATTTTGGTGGGAACGCACTATGGCGTTGTTCAGGTTCGTTCAGCAATCCCGTCACTGCACCTGTCCGGCAAAAAAACGTGGTGCGCCGCCGCCCACCGGCAGGGCGATGCCAGCCTCCAGCTGGACGTTGACGAACATCGGAATCCGAAGGCGCAAACCCAGGCCGATACTGGCCTTGATGTCGGCGGGATCGAACTCGTTGGGTTGCGCGTAGACGTTGCCCGCCTCGGCAATCACCACCGCGCGCAGCCAGGGCCTGAACACCGGCCGCGCCCATTCGCTGCCGATACGGAAGTAGGCATTGCCCTCGCGGTAGCCGCGCTGGTAGCCGCGCAGGCCGCCGACGCCGCCGAGGGTGAAATTGCGAACGCTGCGCGGACCGTCCCAGTTGAGGCCGGTGTCGCCGAACACATGCACGGTCTGATGCGGCGTGCTGCCGACGCGCCAGTAGCGGATCGCCCCTAGCGTCACCCGGGCAAAGTCGTAGTCCGCACCGAAATTCTGCTTGGCGGCATCCAGCCGTGAAGTAAAAACCAGACCCTCCTCACTATAGATATTGAGCCTGAGGTCGCGGTAGCCGAGCACCCCGACGGGGCCAAAGGCCTCTCCGTACTGGGCGACACCGGTGCTGGTGCGCTGGCCCGTCCACAAGGCGCCGGCACCCAGCGACCAGCCCTGATTGGGGCGGCTGGAGTCGAACGCCCTCGAAGCCAGCGCCTGGTAGGACTCCAGCTGCTCATTGTACTGCCCCAGCGCATCGCTCACTGGCCGCTCGGTGTAGGAACCCGCCAGTCCCAGGCTCCACAGCGAATCGAAGATCTGCGGCGCGCCATAGCCCACCGACAGGTTCTGCTCCTTGCCGATGCCGATCCGCTTGGTTTCCTTGCGCAGCGCCGAGATCCGCACGGTGTGGTTGAGTCCCCAGACATTGTTCCAGTCCAGCTGCACGCCATAGGCATATTCACCGTTGGAATTGGCATCGACACGCGGATAGCCGAGCAGGTACCACTTCTCGCTCATCTCATAGATGGCCTCGACGGCGTCGCCGTCGGCGCGTTGCTGCAGGCCCACTTTCTTGTACAGATTGAGGTTCTGGATGGCCTGCCGTCCCGCCTCCAGCTGTGAGGGCGTCACCAGATCGCCGGGCCTGAAGGGCAGTTCGCGCAGCAACGTGCGTTCGCGCGTGGTGCGGTTGCCGATGAAGCGGATGGCGCTGAGTCTCCTTCCGACCTCCTGCGGCGGCGGCTCGACCAATGGCCGGACTGCCTCCGGAGATACCGTTCCGGACGCGCTCACGTCGCCGTCGATGATGTCGGCGAGCCGCACCGCACCGCACCAGGGGCTGAAAAGGGCCAGCAGCAGCGAGGTAATCAGTGATGCGGCAAGACGCTCAGTGCGGGGCATCAGGGCGCTCCAGGGTCACGAAGCTGTAGGCCACCGCATGGGTGGCATCGGCTGGGTGATCCTCGCGCGCAATTTCTCGAAAGTCGTGCTCTGCATACGGCGGAAAGTAGGTATCTCCGCTGTCCCGCGAATGAACCTGCGTCAGGTGCAGACGCGTCGCCAGCGGCAGGCACAGCTGGTACAGGGCCGCACCGCCAATCACGAACAGGCTGCCGCGCACCGGCGGGGCGAGTGCTGCCGACAGGCTGGTGTAGACAGTCGCGCCTTCGGCCCGGTAGGCCGCGTCGCGGCTCAGCACCCGGTTGTCACGGCCCGGCAGCGGCCGGCGGGGCAGCGACTCCCAGGTCCTGCGGCCCATCAGCACCGTCTGCCCCAGAGTCAGGGCCTTGAACCGTTTGAGGTCGTTGGGCAGGCGCCACGGCAAGTCTCCGTCCCGCCCAATGAGGAGGTTGTCGTCATGGGCGGCAATGAGATGCAACGCTGCAAGCGGCATCACTGCTACACCGCGACCGGAGCCTTGATGTGGGCCTGCGGCGTGTAGCCCACCAGCTCGAAGTCCTCGAAGCGGAAACCGAAAATGTCGGCCACCGCAGGGTTGATGCGCATCTGCGGCAAGGCCGTGGGGCAACGCTGCAATTGCTCCTGGGCCTGATCGAAATGGTTGGAATACAGGTGACAGTCGCCACCGGTCCAGACGAAATCACCGAGTTTCAAACCACAGACCTGCGCCACCATCATGGTCAGCAGGGCGTAGCTGGCGATATTGAAGGGCACGCCGAGAAAGATGTCGCAGCTGCGCTGGTACAGCTGGCAGCTCAGCCTGCCGTCGGCGACATAGAACTGGAAGAAGGCATGGCAGGGCGGCAGCTTCATCTTGTCGACTTCGCCGACGTTCCAGGCCGAGACGATCAGGCGGCGGGAGTCGGGGGTCTTCTTGATCTGCTCGATCACCTGGGTGATCTGGTCGATCTTGCGGCCATCGGCGGCCGGCCAGGCGCGCCACTGGCTGCCGTAGACCGGGCCCAGCTCGCCGTTTTCGTCGGCCCAGTCATCCCAGATCGAGACGCCGTTGTCCTTGAGATACTGGATGTTGGTATCGCCTTTCAGGAACCACAGCAGCTCGTGGATGATCGAGCGCAGGTGCAGCTTCTTGGTGGTCAGTACCGGAAAGCCCTGGCTCAGATCGAAGCGCATCTGATGGCCGAAGATGCTCCTGGTGCCGGTGCCGGTACGGTCGGTCTTGACCGTGCCCTTGTCGAGCACCAGCTGCATCAGATCGAGGTATTGCTGCATCGCTTATGCCTTGGGATCGCGGCGATAGGCCATCACCATGAAGATCGCGCCGGCAATCAGCATGGGGATACACAGCTCCATCCCGCGAGTCAGCCAGGTGGTGCCGAGTTGATAACCCAGATGCGCATCGGGCACGCGGACAAACTCCACGGCAAACCGGCAGAGGCCGTAGAGGATCAGGAACAGACCGGAGATGGCAGCACGCGGGCGCGGCTTGCTACCAAACCACCAGAGGATCGCCAGCATCAATGCCCCTTCGAGTGCTGCCTCATAAAGCATTGACGGGTGTCGCGGCAGTGGCCCACCGGTAGGGAAGACCATGCCCCAGGGCTGGGTGGTGACCGCCCCCCACAGCTCGCCGTTGATGAAGTTGCCGATGCGGCCAGTCATCAGCCCAAAGGGTGTGAGCACCGCAGCAAAGTCGGCGACGGTCCAGAACGACAGGCCCCGCTGGCGGGCAAACACCGCCATTGCCACGATCACGCCCAGCAGACCGCCGTGGAAGGACATGCCGCCCTGCCAGATGCGGATCAGCACCAGCGGGTCGGCCAGAAAGCCGCTGAAGTTGTAGAACAGCGTGTAGCCGAGCCGACCGCCCAGGATCACCCCGAACACGCCGTAGAACAGCAGATCGGACACCTGCTGGCTGTTCCAGCCGACATGCGGCTTGCGGCCACGCACGCTGCCCAGCCACCAGAAGCCCCAGAAGCCGAGCAGATACATCAGCCCGTACCAGTGGATCTTGATGGGGCCCAGCTGCAGGGCGATCGGTGA
>JBKJJE010000178.1:0-4340 GCA_046598075.1 Stagnimonas sp. | reverse complement strand
GAGCAAGTCTGCGCCCTGATAGCTCACGGTGCCGCCGGTGACGAGGTAGTCCTCATGGCCCGCCAGCAGCTTCGCCAGCGTGGATTTGCCCGCGCCATTCGGCCCCATGATGGCGTGCACTTCGCCAGCGTTGACGGTGAGAGACAGGCCTTTGAGGATGGATTTGCTGCCGATGTCGGCGTGCAGACTTTCAATAACAAGCATTAGAGTTTCTCAGGATATTTTTCAGAGCACAGCAAGCCGCCGGCGCCCCAGTTTTCTTTCTTCACGTCGTCGATGACGACATAGATGCTGGCCTCGGAGCAGCCCGTGATGCGGGCCATTTCGCGGGTGTAGACGGCGACCAGTTCGCGCTTCTGTTCGAGCGTGCGGCCTTCCCACATTTCGATTCGGACGATAGGCATCTAGAGGTAGCCCCAGGTCTTGAATTGCGGGGCCAGCAAGGGATCGTTACGGAACGCGAGGAAGTAGAGGTATTCGGGTGCCAGATCAAGCTCGCCAGTCCAGTTCAGAACACCCTGTTCGATGTGGCATTGCGCGAAGGCTCCCGGTTCGCGCAGTCCTGCGAAGGCGTGGGCATTGGGTGAGGCGACGAGATCGTGCAGATCAGCCATGCCGCTGCGTCCATCGTTGAATCGCAATTGCAGGCGATAGGGCGCGATTGGTGTGGCTTCAATGAGTTTGAGCATGATCATCTTCAGGCGAGCGGCGTGATTTTCTGAAAGCTGCCGATCGTGCTCAAACCCTGCCAGTTGGCAAGCAGCTCTTCACGATGCTGGCTGGCCCACTCAACCACCAGGCTGAGTGCCTTGGGCGGCAGCGAGCCTTGGACAATGCCGAGTGATTCAATGGCAATCAGCGCCTCATGCTCGTTGTAGCGGGCGTGGAAATGCGGCGGCGCGTGATCCTTGAAATACATCGTGATGATGATGCCGAAAAAGCGGCTGATTTCGGGCATGACTACGATCTCCGAGGGGATTTAGCCGTCCATGGCGAGACGGCATCCCATTGAACCGGCCCCGGCCCAGCCATCCATGGCCGGGCGTTCGTAGCCGATTGCGCGCAGTGCTCGCAGAAGCATCGGCTGCTCACCCCACTGCACCTTCAAGAGAGACAGCCAATAATTTTCCGGCTTCAACGGCAAACTCCATCGGCAGCTCGCGGAACACGTCCTTGCAAAAGCCATTGACGATCATGCTGACGGCATCTTCTTCACTGACCCCGCGCGAGCGCAGATAGAACAGCTGGTCTTCGCCGATCTTGCTGGTCGTCGCTTCGTGTTCGACCTTCGCCGTCGGGTTACGCACCTCGGTGTAGGGGAAGGTGTGCGCGCCGCACTTCGGGCCGATCAGCAGCGAGTCGCACTGCGTGTGGTTGCGCGCGCCAGCCGCGCCCGGCAGCACCCGCACCAGGCCGCGATAGCTCTGCTGGCCAAAGCCTGCGGCAATGCCCTTGCTGACTATGGTCGAGCGGGTGTTCTTGCCGATGTGGATCATCTTGGTGCCGGTGTCGGCCTGCTGATGGTGGTGAGTGAGTGCAACGCTGTAGAACTCGCCGACCGAGTTGTCGCCGCGCAGAATGCAGCTCGGATATTTCCAGGTGATCGCCGAGCCGGTCTCGACCTGCGTCCAGGAAATCTTCGAGTCCACGCCCCGGCATTCGCCGCGTTTGGTGACGAAGTTGTAGATGCCGCCGACGCCGTTCTCGTCGCCGGGATACCAGTTCTGCACGGTCGAATACTTGATCTCGGCGCGGTCGTGGGCAACCAGTTCCACCACTGCCGCGTGCAGCTGGTTCTCGTCGCGCTGCGGTGCGGTGCAGCCTTCGAGGTACGACACCTTCGCGTCGTCTTCGACGATGATCAGCGTGCGCTCGAACTGGCCGGTGTTCTTCTCGTTGATGCGGAAATAGGTGCTGAGTTCCATCGGGCAGCGCACGCCCTTCGGCACGAAAACGAAGCTGCCATCGGTGAACACGGCGGAGTTGAGCGCGGCGTAATAGTTATCGCGCGTGCCAACGACCGTGCCGAGGTATTTCTGTACGAGCTCAGGATGCTCGCGCACGGCCTCGGAGATGGGGCAGAAGATCACACCCGCTTCGCGCAGCTTGGCCTTGAAGGTGGTGGCGACACTCACCGAGTCGAACACCACATCCATCGCCACGTTGGTGCCAGGGATGGGCAGATCAGACACCACACCGGCCAGCGTCGCCTGCTCATGCAGCGGGATGCCGAGCTTCTTGTAGGTCTCCAACAGCTTGGGATCGACTTCGGCCAGCGACTTCGGCGCATCCTTGTGGTTCTTTGGCTGCGAGTAGTAGCTGATGCTTTGCAGGTCGATGGCCGGCACCTTGAGCTTCGCCCAGTCCGGCGGCGCCATCGTCAGCCAGTGGCGATAGGCTTTCAGCCGCCAGTCGAGCAGCCACTCCGGCTCGTTCTTGCGGGCCGAGATCATCCGGATCACGTCTTCCGAGAGGCCTGGTGCGACGGTATCGGAGGCGATGTCGGTGACGAAGCCCGGCAGGTACTCGCGGCGGGCGGCGAGTGCTGCGACAACATCGGCCTGGATGACTTTGGGGGCGAAGACTTCAGCGGCGGCGGACATGGGCGTTCACCTGGCTTTTGGCTGGGTGGAATTGGAGTGGAAACTCTTTTGCTTCGACCACGATCCGCGGCGAAGGATTCAGTGATGCCGCCATGTCGGCCAGCGTCACCGCCTCCAGCGCCTGGGTGATGGCGGCATTGATCAGGCGGAACGGCGCTTTCGCACCGCAGCCGGCTTCCAGCGCGCAGCTGCCGTGGACCACGCAGTCGGTGACGGCGATGGGGCCCTCGAGCGCGCGGATGACATCGGCCACCGTGACTTGTGAAGGGGCAAGCAGCAGGCGATAGCCGCCTTTGGTACCGCGGGTCGAAGACACCAGGCCGCCGTGCTGCAGCTGCTTCATCAGTTTGGCGACCGTGGGGGCAGCGACCGAAGTGCGGGTGGAAAGCTCCTGCGCGGCGTGCAGACGCTCGGGTGCTGCGGCCATCGCCGCCAGCAGCACGGTGGCGTAGTCAGTGAGCTTGCCGAGCTTGAGCATCAGATTCTCTATACAAGACCAAATCGGTACAGATTGGAGGGCGCGCAGTGTAGGCCCGAGGCCCGGCCAGTTCAAGCACTACAGCGTGTTGAGGTATGAATGGCCGCTGCGGCGCAAGGCTGCATTGGGGCGGTGCAGGGAGCCAGGCCTGGCCGTTGATATGGTCCAGCGCAGGGTTGAGGAGCTGCGCCAGCAACGGCCCGCTCGCAGCCGATATCGATATGTATGAAGATATATATCGATATCGACCCCGGTCCGCCTGCGGCCATGCGCATCCTGATTCTGCTTGCCTTGTTCAGCGTGTCGTTGACGGCGCGCGCCGAAGCGCCGGTACGGGTGTTTGCCGCTGCCAGCCTCAGCAATGCGCTCAACGACATCGCTGCTCGGTGGCAGCAGGACGGGCACCCAGCCCCCAGCCTCGCCACTGCCGCCAGCTCGGCATTGGCGAAGCAGATCGAGGCCGGCGCGCCGGCCGATGTGTTCGCATCGGCTGACCTCAACTGGATGGACTATCTCGACCGGCGCGGCAAGATCAGCTCGCCCTCGCGCGTGAACCTGCTCGGCAACACCCTGGTGCTGATCGCGCCCAGGGGCCGCAGTGTTCCAGTCGAAATGAAGGTGGGTTTTGATCTCGCAGCGGCCTTCAAGGGCAAGCTCTGCACCGGCGAGCCGGGCGTGGTGCCGGTGGGCATCTACGCCAGGCAGAGCCTTGAAACCCTCGGCTGGTGGGCCGCACTGCAGGGCCGCATCGTCGGCACCGACGACGTGCGCACTGCCCTCGCCTTTGTCGAGCGCGGCGAGTGCCCGCTGGGCATCGTCTACGCCAGCGATGCCGCCATCAGCAGCAAGGTGCAGCTGCTCGCCAGCTTCCCCGAGAGCACCCACAAGCCCATCGTCTATCCCTTTGCCCTCCTGCAGGGCGCGCGTGCCGAGGCCGCCGGATTTCTGGACTACCTGAAGACCTCGCCGGACGCCGCCAAAGTGTTCCAGCAATACGGCTTCACGCTGCTCAAACCCTGATGAGCCTCACACCGGAGGAATGGCAGGCGCTGCAACTCTCGGCGCGGGTGGCAGCCTGCGCCACGCTGCTGTGCCTGCCTGCCGGCATCGCCCTCGCCTGGCTGCTGGCGCGCCGCCACTTTCCCGGCAAGTTTCTGGTCGATGCGCTGGTGCAGCTGCCCATGGTGCTGCCGCCGGTGGTGCCGGGCTATCTGCTGCTGCTGCTGCTCGGCACCCAGGGGCCGATCGGCGGCTGGCTG
>JBKJJE010000114.1:0-14701 GCA_046598075.1 Stagnimonas sp. | reverse complement strand
ATGGCTCTTGCCGGCATGGATGGCCGTCACTTTCACATCGAAGGAATGCGGCTCGTAGACTTCGGCGGCACTCAGCAGATAGTCGTCTTTCGGCGCAAACGTGTGCTGGTCGGTGATTCCCCCCGGCAGGCCGCTGACACGGCGCAAGGCCATGGTCGCCTGCACGTTTTTCAGCGCGACCGGCTTGCCGCTGACCGTCGGATAGAGACGAAACTCCGGCGGCACGCCCGTCTCAAAAATGGTGACTTCGAGCGCGAAGTCGCCGTCGCTCAGCAGGCGGCCGCCGTGCGGGCCTTTGACGATTTCTTCGCGATGACCTTCGCCGTTGGCATGCCCGGCTGCTGCGGGGGTTGGTTGGCCCGAAGAGCAGGCGGTGAGGGTCAGCGTGGCGAACAGCATCGCCAGTAAATGAGGCTTGTGGATCATGGCTGGCTTCCGGTTGCAGCAGTGGTATGGGTGGTGGCGATCGGCGCGCCGGTGATTCGCTCGATCTCGGCATGCAACAGGTGCGCGTTGGCCGCGGCCTCGATCAGCGCGCGCTGCACGGTGACGCGCTCGCGCTGGGCATCCACCCATTCGAGATAGCTGTAGCGGCCGCGCTGATAGGCGTATTCGGTTTCGCGCAGCGCCTCCTCCATCTCTGGCAGCACCTGGTCGCGCAGCACCTCGGCCTCGGTGATGGAATGCTTCAGCTCCTGCACCAGCTCGAATAGCCTGGTCTCGGCCTTGAGCTTTGCCGCGCTAGCTTCGCTCTCGATACCCTCGCGCAGCGCGCGGGCTTCGGCGATTGCAGGCTGAGCAGCGCGCACGCCGAACAGCGGCAGTGAGAAGCCCGCGACCAGCGCGGTATCGCCGTCCTCCTGCAAGCGCCGCACGCCAGCCGATACCGTGAAATGCGAGCGGCTTCTCGACTCGGCGACACGCACCTCTGCATCGCGCTGCCGCGCCGCCGTGGCGAAGCGCAGAAAGTCCGGGTTAGCAGCGAGCCTTGTGCTCAAGGTGTTGTAGTCACCCACCTCAGGTAGGCGAAACAGATCCGCCGCGACCAGCCCGAAGTCCGCCTGGCGTGCACCCCAGAGTGCCGCCAGCTTGATGCGCGAGGTGACGAGTTCATGCTCGGCGTGTTCTTCCTCCACCTTGGCACGGCTGAGCAGGATGCTGGCGCGATGCAGTTCCACTTCCGGCGACTTGGCGGCAGTCACGCGCCGCCTCACTTCGGTCACCGTGCGCTCGGCGAGCCGGGTCGCCAGCTGGGTCAGCTTGCGCTGCTCCTGATCCGAAGCGACGTGGATGAACTGGCGCGAGACTTCGGCCAGCACATCAAGCTGGGCGGATTGTCGGGCGATGTCGATGCCGTCGATGCCGAGGCGCGCGGCCTCCAGCCTGCGCCCGCGCTGGTCGCCCCGCTCGATCACCTGCGAGAGCGCGAAAGTGGCCTCTGCTGCATCCAGCCCGCGGGTACGACCAGTGCCCAGCACGTTCGCCAACTCGCTGCTGAACACCGGCGCAGGCTTCAAGCCCGCACTGTCGATGCGCGCCGACTGTGCCTTGAGCTGGTAGGAAAACTGGTTGAGATCAGGGTTGCCTTCGAGCGCGGCATTGACGGCCTTGTGCAGTGTCAGTGGCGGCCGGGCAGCGAGCGCCTGTAGTGCGGCCTCGTCGTGAACCTGCACTTCGGAGGCTGCCGCAAAGGCAATAGTCGGCGTGGACAGGCCCATCGCAGCGGCCAAGGCAAGGCGTGACAGCGGCAACAGTGAAAACTGGGGTGCAGATGCAAAGTGAGACAAGGATTTTCTCCAACAACACCCCTCGCCTAGGCGAGGCCGCTAACGCGGCTTTGAGGGTGTGACACCGCTTGCGCGGCAGGGCGATGACGCCTGCCGCAACAGTGCATTGCGGCGAACGTCAGACGGCTGTGGAGAACAGCCGAGGCGGCCCGTTGGCCGGTGGGTGTAGCGAGAATGGATGTCGCCGCAACGCAGGCGCTGCGTAGCGGAGCGGTGCCCTGCGCGAAGCGGAAGGCTGCACGAGCAGAAACAGCGCAACCATCAACAGGCCGATGGGCAACAGATTGATCGAGAGCTTGGCCAGGGCATCGCCCAGCGCACTCACCTCGACATCACCATGCGCATGGTGCACGGCAGGCGCAGCCTCATCCGCATGGGCGTGCTCATTCGGGTGCAGGCCGGCATCGCCAAAATGCAGCTCGCTCTGCACACCATGTGCCGACAGTTCCGCTTCGGTGTGCAGGTGGCGGTGCAGGCCCATTACCTGCGCGAACAGCAGCAGGCTCACCACCAGGGCGAGCACGCGTTGCTGAAAGGGCAGGCTGCGATTCATGGCGCGCAGGGTAGCAGTGTCGGCCTCAGCTTCAACGTTTCACGAACAAATAGTGGCCCACGCCCCATTCGTTGCCGTTGCTGATACCGAAGAACTCGGCCACCGCCATGTAGAACATGCGCCAGCGCTGCACCCAGACGGCGGCGTCTTTTTCGCCATAGGCGGCCTTGAAGATGGCCAGAATTTCCGGCTTCTTCGCATCCATGCCATCCAGCCAGTGGTTGCTGGTCTTCTCGTAGTGGCGACCATCGACATACCACTGGTTCTCGATCTTCAGATCGTCCTGAAACTGCAAGAGCAGATTTTCGCTGGGCATGGTGCCGCCCAAAAAGAAATAGCGCGTCATCCAGTCGGCGTCTTCCTTGTCCTCGTAGTGATAGGCGAGCACCTTGTGGATGAAGATGTGCACGAACAGCTTGCCGCCGGGCTTGAGCCAGCGGGCGATTTTCGCCAGCAGCAGCTCGTAGTTCTTCATGTGCTCGAACATCTCGATGCTCATCACCCGGTCGAAGCCGCCACCAAGCTGCTCAGGCGTGAAGTCGAACTCGGCGACATTGCCGGTGTGGATGGTGAGGTTGCTTAAGCCCCGCTCTTTCGCACGGTGGTTGATGAACTCGCGCTGGCCGTTGGAATTGGAGAGGCCGACGATCTGACTGTTGGGATATTTCTTGGCCAGCCAAGTGCTGAGCGAGCCCCAGCCGCAGCCCAGATCAAGAATGCGCATGCCATCGACCAGACCCGCGCGCTGGGCGTAGAGCTCCAGCATGTGCTGCTCGGCTTCGGCGAGCGTCTCGTTACCGGTGGGGTAGAGGCAGCAGGAATACTTGAGCTGCGGCCCCAGATGCAGATGGAAGAACTCCGCCGGCACCTCGTAGTGCTGGGCATTGGCCGCCTTGGTCTCGATCGCGATCGGCGAGCTGCGCAGGTCACGCATGAACTGCTCGAACTGCTTCGAGCGGGCTTCGCCATCGGTGTTCTCCGCTCCCTCCAGCCGCTCGCGGATCATCTTGCGCATGCCGTAACGGGTCAGCAGGTCGGGGAAATAGCCTTTTTCGCAGAGATCAATCGCGTTCATTTATGAGGTGCAGGTGAGATGAGGAGTCGCAGGAAAAAGATAGTAAAACGAGATGGTGAAAGCAGGACGCATTGACCGCGCCGGCCGGCAGGCATCAATCTCGATTCACAACATAACGAATGCTGCGTCTCTGGAGAGAGAAACATGAAGCTTGCCAAGCCCCTGGCGTTGCCGATCTGGATGACGGTTGCCGCCCTGCTGGGTGCCTGCGGCAACTCGGTGCAACCGACTGGCGCGACGAGTGCGGATGGCATTACGTCGGGCACCCCCACTGTGGATGCCTTGACCATCAAAGTACTCTCCAATCGCGCCGACCTGATCAGCGGCGGCGATGCCCTGGTGGAAGTGCTGCTGCCCAGAGGCACCGATCCGGCCAGGATTCGCATGGCGCTGGACGGCAGGGACGTGAGCAGTGCCTTTGCCCTGCGCGAGAACGGCCGCTACATGGGCCTGCTTGCCGGCATGGCCGACGGCGCAACCGCCACGCTCACCGCCAGGCTGCCCGAGGGCCGTGGCTCGGCGCTGGCGATCCGCAACCATCCCAATGGCGGGCCGGTGTTCTCCGGGCCTCAGATCCAGCCCTGGCCCTGCCTGCCGGGGGCACTCGACGCGCAATGCAACCGGCCGGTGAGCTACGAGTACTTCTACAAATCGACCGTCGCGGCCGCGCTGCCCAGCAACAACACGCCGGCCACCTCCGGCTCCAGCGCCGCGACCTTGCGGGCGTATGACCCGGCCAATCCGCCCAGCGATGTGGCGATGACCACCACCGACCAGGGCAAGACGGTGCCCTACATCGTGCGGGTGGAAGGCGGCGCGCAGGATCGCGGCCAGTACCGCATCGCCGTGCTGTTCGACCCCAGCAAGGACTGGGCGCCCTGGGCACCGCAGGCCGGCTGGAACGGCAAGACCTACGTTACCGGCGGCTCCGGCTGCGGCACCCACCACGGCGAAACCGAAGCGCCGGAAGTGCTCGATGACGAAGCACTCGGCCGCGGCTTCATGGTCTGGTCCACCGCGCTCGACCACAACACCCAGAACTGCAATCTGGTGGTGCAGGCCGAGTCGCTGATGATGGCCAAGGAGCGCATCGTCGAGGCTTACGGGCCGATCCGCTACACCATCAGCAGCGGCTGCTCGGGTGGGGCCATCTACCAGCAGCAGGCGGCCAATAACTATCCCGGCCTGTTCGACGGCATCCTGCCCACCTGCAGCTTTCCCGACAGCTGGAGCACCTCGGTGGAGGTGATCGACTGCCGGCTGCTGGTCGACTACTTCGACGCGCCCACCCGTTGGGCACCCGGCGTGCTCTGGCCGGAGACCGCCCGCGCCGCTGTGTCGGGGCACCCCGGCAGCAACATCTGCGAGTCCTGGATCAACGTCTACGCCTTCGACTCCAGCGCCGATCCTCGCGCCGTCACCAGCGGACTCGGTCTGCAGAGCTGCAACGTCGCGCAGGGTGTGGGGCCGGACAAGGCCTACGACCCCGATACCAACCCCAATGGCGTGCGCTGCGATCTGTCGACCTATTTCGCCAATGTGCTCGGCCACCGGCCGGATGGCATCGCCAACCGTCCCTCCGACAACGTCGGCGTACAGTACGGCTTGACGCAACTGCTCGCCAACAACATCACCCCGGCGCAGTTCGTCGATCTCAACGTCAAGATCGGTGGACGCGACTACGATTACGAGTACATCCCCGAGCGCACCGTCGCCGATGCCGCGGCCCTGCCCATCGCCTACCGCAGCGGCCTCTACAACATGGGCAACAACATGCAGTTGCCGATCATCGACATCCGTGGCCACGACATCGAGGAAATCCACCACGATTACCGCAGCTATGTAATGCGCGCTCGGCTTGACCGCAGCAACGGCCACCACGACAACCAGGTGATCTGGACCGGTCCGGTGCCGCTGTTCGGCGATCTGAGCTTCCCCCGGCAGGCGCTGACGGTAATGGATGCCTGGCTCGCCGCCATCGAGGCCGATACCAGCACGCTCGGCTACGCCGCCAAGGTGGTGAAAAACAAGCCGGCCGCCGCGCACGACCTGTGCACCAACGGCAATGGCGTCGAAATCCCCAGCGCCGAACTCTGTGCCGCGCTCAATCCGTACTATCTGGAGCCGCGCATGGTGGCCGGAGAACCCTTCACCGGCGATGTGCTCAAGTGCCAGTTGAAGCCTTTCAACAAGACCGAATACACCCAGCTCATCCCGTTCACCGAAGCCGAACTGGCGGCGTTGCAGGCCGTGTTTGCAACCGGCGTCTGTGATTACAGCAAGCCCGGCATCGGTCAGCAGATGACGGTGCCCTGGCTCGACTACAGCAAGGGTCCTGGCGGGGTGGCGCTGGGTGCGGCGCCCCGCGCCCGGGTACTGCGTTGAGGCTGCCGATGCGCATGAGATTCACGCTGCTGCTGACGCTGCTGGCGGGCTGCGGCAACTCCAGCGCGCCGGTTTCCGGCAGCCTCGCCGCCGACGGCTCGGCGCTGACGCTGAAGGCGCTGTCCAACCGCGCCGACCTGCTGAGCAGCGGCGATGCACTGATCGAGGTGCTGGTCCCGGCGGCGACCGCGCTGTCCGGCCTGCGCCTGGATATCGATGGCCGCGATGTCACGGCCGCGTTCGCGAAGCGCGCCGATGGTCGCGTGCTGGGCCTGGTGCAGGGCCTGGTGGTGGGCGACAACCAGCTGCGGGTGCGCCGCAGCGACGGCTCCGGCGCGCGGCTCACCCTAACCAACCACCCGCGTGGCGGGCCGGTATTCACTGGCAAGCAGATCCTCCCCTGGATCTGCGACACCGCCGGCAACGGCCTTGGCCCGGCGACGGATGCGCAGTGCAATGCGCCGAGCAGCTTCGCGCTGGTCTATAAGTCCGCCATCACCCAGCAATTCGCCGCCTACGACCCGGCCTCGCCGCCGGCCGATCTCGCCACCACCACCACCGATGCCGGCACCACCGTGCCCTACATCGTGCGGGTGGAAACCGGCGCGCTGGATCGCGGCATCTACAAGATCGCGGTGCTGTTCGACCCCGCCGAAACCCCTGCCCCCTGGGCGCCGCCCAAGGCCTGGAACCGCAAGCTGATGTTCCTGTTCGGCGGCGGCACCGCGCCGCACTACAGCCAGGACCCGAGCCCGACGCCGCTCGACGACAACGCGCTCGGCATGGGCTTCATGGTCGCCACCGGCGGCCTGCACGTGCACGGCAACAACTCCAACGACAACGTCTCCGCCGAGGCGTTGATGATGCTGAAGGAGCAGATCGCCGAGCAGTACGGGGAGATCCGCTACACCATCGGCGAGGGCTGTTCGGGCGGCGGCGTGCAGCAGCACCTGATCGCCACCCAGTATCCCGGTCTGCTCGACGGCATCATCCCCACCTGCAGCTACCCCGACCTGTGGACGCCGGCCGGTGAAGTGGCCGCCTGCGTGCTGATGAATCGCTATTTCACCCAGACCTCGCCACAGCTCTGGCCGCTGGTCGCGCAGCAGGCCGAGGTAATGGGACATTCCAACCTCGGCCCCTGCGTGGCTTGGGAGGCACTGTTTGGTGCGCGCCTGGACCCCAAGGTGGCGGCTGGCTGCAACCTGCCGGCCGAGCTGGTCTACGAGCCCAATACCAACCCCGAGGGCGCGCGCTGCTCGATCAACGACCACATGGTGTCCATCGTCGGCACCCGGGTGCCGTCGGTGTGGGGGCCGGTCGAGCAGCGCATCGGCCGCGGCTTTGCCAACCGGCCGGTAAGCACCATCGGCATCCAGTACGGGCTGGAGGTACTCAAGGCCAATCTCATCCTCGCCGAGCAGTTCGTGGACTTGAACGAGAAGATCGGTGGCATCGACATCGACGGCGAGTTCGTCGCCAGTCGTGTTGCGGCCGACCCCGGCGTGATCCCCTTCGCCTATCGCGGCGGCCTGGTCAGCGACGCGCGCCAGCTCGCCAAGGTGCCGATCATCGATCTGCGCGGCCACGACGATGTGGAAATCCACACCGACGACTGGAGCTATGTGCTGCGTGCGCGCCTCGACCGCCACCTTGGCGGCCACGGCAACCAGATCATCTTCACCGGCGCGACACCGCTCACCGGCGACGCAGCGTTTTCCTGCGCCGGCGGCATCTCCGCCGGCCTTGGCGATCAGCCCGGCACCACCACGCCCACCGAACTCTGCACCCACAACCCGCTGGCGCTGATGGCCCGCTGGCTGGATGCGATTCAGGCCGACACCAGCAGCGATCCGCTCGCCGCCAAGGTGCTGCGCAACAAGCCGGCCGATGCCGTCGATACCTGCTTCATCAATGGTGCTGCAGTGACCGATGCGACGGCCTGTGCTGCCGCTTTCCCGTACTACTCGAACCCGGTGGTGCAGGCCGGCGGGCCGTTCACCAACGACAACTTCGAGTGCCAGCTGAAGCCAGTGGAACGCAGCGACTACGCCGGCATCACGTCGGCGCTAAGTGATGCGCAGTTCGCGCGCTTGCAGGCGGTGTTCCCCACCGGCGTCTGCGACTGGACCAAGCCTTCGGCCAGCGAGCAGCCGTCGGTGCCCTGGCTCGACTACAGCAAAGGGCCGGGTGGCCTGCCGCTTGGGGCGGCACCGGTGGCAAGAAGGATTTAGTCCTTCGGCGGCCAGGGGATCAGCGCACTGGTCTTAGCGATGTAGTCGGCGTAGCCGGGCTTGCGCGCGGCCATCTCTTTTTCGAGCAGCGGCATGCCGCTGAGCTTGGTGAGCAGAAAGGCCATCACCAGCGGCGCACCGAGAGTGGCCCACCAGTAAGGGGCGCCTATGGCAAGCGGCACATAGGCCAGCCAGTGCACGGTCTCGAAGAAGTAATTGGGGTGGCGGGAATAGCGCCACAGGCCGTCGCGGCAGACCTTGCCCTTGTTGGCGGCATTGTTGCGGAACCGCTCCATCTGCGCGTCGGCAATGCCTTCGCCCACCACCGACACGATCCAGATCGCTATCGCCAGCCCCATCGCCCACCGCGGCGCGGCATCCGGGCGGTAGGCGACGACGATGAAGGCGCTGGCGGAGAGCATGAGCGTGAAGATGTTCTGGAACTGGAAGAACCAGAACATCTTGGCGTTGACCTTGTCACCCCAGTCCTTGCGGAACTTGGCGTAGCGGAAGTCCTCCGGCTTGCCCCAGTTGCGCAGCCAGAGATGCCAGCCGAGCCTCAGGCCCCAGGCCCCGCCCATTGCCGCCAGCAGCAGGCGCATCTCAAGGGGCGCGGTGCCGGCGAGGGCGTAGAGCATGGCAAGGCCACCCAGGGTGATGGCCCAGACGGCATCCACCAGCCCGCCGTTCTTGGTTTTCAGCTGCAGCAGCCAGGCAAAGGTCTTGGCGGCGATGACGATCACTACCGAAACGGCGAATGCATCGAGCGGAGAGAGCGTCATGGGATCAGCGTTAAACTGGCGGGCCTGAAGATTAGCCTCAATCAGCCCCATTACGAATACCCAGCCCATGACGGATGCGAAAGCTGTTGCCGGACGCGCCTGCGCCAAAGTGGCAGCGGCGAGCATCGGCTGGCACCCTGTTGGCAAGATACCGATCCGTTCACCGAGACTCCGCATGAAACCCATCCTCATTCCATGCCTGCTGGTGCTGATCGCCTCGGCCTGCGCGACGGTGCCGCGCCCGACCGCGACGCTGTCGGCAGCCGGCCTTGCAGTGCAGCGCGCCGACCAGAGTCGTGCGGGCGACCCCAGCGCGCCGGAACTGAGGGCAGCGCGGATCAAGCTGGCGGCCGCCAACGACGCGGTGCGGCGCGGCGAGATGCTGCTGGCCACCCGCCTGGCCGAAGAGGCCCGGCTGGATGCCGAACTCGCCGCCGCGCGCAGCGAATCCGCCCGGGCACTGTTCGAGGCGGACGCGATGAAGAAGACCAACGAGGGGCTGCGCCAGCAGGCGCTGCGCAGCTCGGTGAACGTTGCCCCCATCCCCATCCCCGAGGCCATCCCGGTGCCTACCACCGACACGCCGACCACCGGAAACCATTGAATCCCATGGCCTGCACCCACTCCGCTTCACCATTCGCACTCGCCTTCTTGCTGGCACTCGGCGGCTGTGCGGCCGCCGTCAAGCCGAATGGCGCCGATGAGGCGCGCAACGCGCTGGCCAGCCTCAAGGCCGACAGCAGTCTCGCCGCCCAGGTGCCCGCCGCGCTGCTGGATGCGGAACTGGCGGTGCAGGCTGCAGCACTGCCTACCCGCGATGTGGCCGCCGGCGAACACGCCGTGCACGTCGCCACCCGCAAGATCGAGCTCGCCCGCGCCAACGCTGAGCGACAGCAGGCCGAGGCCGAGCTGAAGCTGCTGGTGAGACAGCGCGAGGACATCCTGCGCGAGGGCCAGAGTCGAGAGCTGGAGATTGCCGCCGCACAGGCGCAGGCAGCGTCTGCGGCGATGCTGGCCCAGCAGCAGGCGGCGCTTGCGCAGGCCGCCAGTGCGCAGCTGACGACTGACGAACTGCGCCGGCAGCTGGACGAGTTGCAGGCCAGGCCCAGCGACCGCGGCATGGTGATCACCCTGGGTGATGTGTTGTTCGCCGTCGGCAAGTCCGATCTGCAGGACGGTGCCACCGAGCAACTCGACAAGCTCGCCGGCTTCATGCACCGCTACGTTGATCGCACCTTGCTGATCGAAGGTCACACCGACGCGCGCGGCAGCGATGAAGCCAACCTGTCGCTTTCGCAGCGCCGTGCCGAGTCGGTGAAGGTGTATCTGATCATCCAGAGCGTGGATTCCGACCGCATGACCACGGTCGGCCGGGGCAGTGCAGCCCCGGTGGCGGACAACGCCAGCGCCGAGGGGCGCCAGCTGAATCGCCGCGTCGAGATCATCATCAGCAACGCGCCAGTCGCAACGCAGTAGTTTTATCGGGTAAGCCGGAGCTGGGTGCGGCCACTCTGTCCGGCGATTCATACCGGGTTCATGGCCTTGAGACTGAATGGGAAGGTGACAACCCCATTCCAAGGAAAACCCATGAAGAACCTATCCACCAGTTTGATGGCGCGCCTGCCGCAGGCCATGGCCGCCGCGGCAATGCTTGCCCTCGCGGCTTGCGCCTCCACCCCACCGCCCACCGACCAGCTCACCCGCGCCGAAGCCGCCATCAAGCGCGCTGAAGAGGCCCGCGTCGCCGATTACGCCTCTCCGGAGCTCACCAGCGCCCGTGAAAAGCTGACCGCCGCCCGCGATGCCGTCACCCGCGAGGACATGACCCTGGCGGCCCGCCTGGCGGATCAGGCCCGTATCGATGCCGAAGTGGCCACTGCCAAGGCGCAGGCCGCCAAGGCCGAGGCAAACATCGCTGAAATGCAGAAATCGAACAGCGTCATCAAGCAGGAAGCCGAGCGCAATTCAACCAACGCGGCACCGATCGTGCTGCCCGCGCCCCCTGCCCCACAACCCAACAAAGGTAACTAAGCCATGACCAGCTCATCATTCGCTGCACGCAGCTTCACCCGCAGTCTGCTGATCGGTGCGGCCTCTGCCGCGGTGCTGCTTGCGGCCTGCTCGATGCCGGTCAGGCCGGATGGCGCCGATGCCGCCCGCGCCGACCTCACCCGGTTGCAAAGCGACTCCAAGCTCGCGGTGCTGGCGCCAGTGGCGATCCAGGAAGCCGAAGAAGCCGTGCGCGCTGCAGAAGCGCCGACCGAAGACACCGCTAGCGGCCAGCAGTTGGTGTATGTCGCGCAGGGCAAGGTCGCCATCGCCCGTGCGCAGGCCGAACGTCGTCTGGCCGAGGACAATGTGAAAAAGCTGGGCGAGCAGCGCAGCGAGATCCGCCTCGATGCCCGCACCCGCGAAGCCGAGATTGCCAAGGCCCAGGCCGAGGCCGCAGCGGCATCAGCCATGCAGCAGCAGCAGGCTGCCATCGCCGCCCAGGGTGACGCCGCCAAGGCCCAGGCCGAGGCCGAGAAAGCCAAGGCCGAAGCCGAAGACCTCAAGCGCCAGATGGCCGATCTGCAGGCCAAGGCCACCGACCGCGGCATGGTGATGACGCTGGGTGACGTGCTGTTCTCCACTGGACAGGCTGATCTCAAGCCGGGTGCGATGGAGCGCCTCAGCAAGCTCGCCGCCTTCATGCTCAGGTTTCCCAACCGCGCCGTGGTGATCGAAGGCCATACCGATTCCGTCGGTTCGGCATCGCTCAACCAGGCACTGTCGCAGCGTCGCGCGGACGCGGTGAAGGCTTATCTGATCAGCCAGAGCGTGCCGGCCGCCAGCGTCACCACCATCGGCAAGGGCAAGGATGTGCCGGTGGCGGACAACACCACCGCCTCTGGTCGCCAGCAGAACCGTCGGGTGGAGATCATCATCGCCAACCCGCCGATGCAGAGGTAGTTTCCGCGGCGAGTAAAGCCCGCTCTCTCTGGAGGGCGGGCTTTCTGCGTTTCAGCGCGCACCGAAATCGAAGCACAGGTCAGCCGGCTCGCAGAACTCGCTGTAGTCACAGGTCAGTTCGCTATGCGCGGCAATGAAGTGCGCCGCCACATACAGGTCACCACCCTCGAGCGAGCGCGTGTTGGGTTGCTCGGCATGATTCATGAAACGCGAATCGTCGGCGCAGTAATACACCGCACCCTGCAGGCGTTCACGGCCCTTGCCGCGGTACGAGTATTTGAGCGTCGCCACCCGCACGGCAGGCGGCATGGCCTGGATTTCGGCGTCGCTGATCACCCAGAGAAACCGGTAGTCGACGCGATAGATCGGCTCGCCTGGCCCGATATCCGCGGCGGTAAAAAGACCGGCTCCCGCGATGGGACTGCTGGCTACGTAATGCGGGATCAGGATCATGGGTTTTCCGCTTTTATCTAGGCAGGAGAGCGACCAAGGATGGTGAGAAGTTGCTGCGCAGAATCACGCAATACCTCTGGCCAGGGCAGGCCGATGATTTCACGTCCGGTTTCGCCATCCTTGAACGGCATCACTTCGCCGCTGCCGATGACATGGCGGTAATCCATCAGGATCTCCTCGCCTGGCCCGATGTCACGCAATGCAAAGACGAAGCCAAGATGCCAGAGCGCATTGGGCGCGAAGCTGTGGTTGACGAAGCACTCGTCGCTCCACTCCGGCGTCAGCGAAAACCGGTCCTCGAACCAGCGCACGCTCGATTCCACCTCGATGGAGTCGCTGGCGAAAGTGCGTAGCCTGGCTTCGGTCCACACCGTGTGCACATTGTCGGGTGCAAGAATGACGCGGCCTGGGGCGATGGGCTCCTCGGCGAACAGCCCCCTGCCCGCACCCGTGATGTGCGAGGTGGCCACCCGATAGCGCGGCAGAATCACGGCTGCGTCATTGCAGCATCTGTCCGGCGTCGGCCTTTGCCTTGGCGGCGGCAAACAGCTCGCGCACCTCCACCTCCCGGTAGCCGTAGTTCTGGCCACAGAACTCGCAAGTGACGTCCACCCTGCCCAATTCGCTGAGCAGCGGTTGCAGCTCTTCTTCGCCCAGGCCGAGCAGCATGGCGGAAATCTGCGCATGGCTGCACTGGCATTGCAGGGTGATGGGGCGCGGCGTGAAGACGCGCACGGTGTCCTCGGCAAACAGGCGGCGCAGCAGGGTTTCGGCGTCCACCGCCAGCAGCTCGGGCTCCTGCAAAGTCTGGAACAGGTGATAGACATGCACCCAGTCGTCGTCGCTGCAGCCCTCGGGCAGGCGCTGCATCATCAGGCCGGCGAACTTGCTCGCGGACGCACCCAGACAGATGCGGGTGCGCAGCTGCTCGGACTGCGCAAAGTAGATCTCCAGCGCCTCGGAGAGCTTGTCGCCGAGGATTTCGACCATGGCCTGATAGCGTTCGGCACCGCCGGATTTCGGCTCCAGCATGCAGGCCAGCGTGCCGCCGCCCATGAGTGCCTGAAAGTCGCCCTCGGTGCCGGCATCGCACTTGGCCATGCCGCGCAGCTGCATCTGCTGGTTGACCTGGGCCACCAGCATTTTCAGGGGCTGGCCGTTTGCCCCCTGAAACTGCAGGTTGAAGCGCGCGTCCCTGTCGATATCGGCGGCTAGCAATGGCGTGGCCGCCAGCGAATGACCCAGCAGGCGCAGCAGGTCCGGCGAATACTGCCGCCAGCCGAGCAGTTCCGGGATGCCGTCGGTGATCTCGACGGCGAAGCCGCGAACGCCTCGGTTTTCAATCAAAAAAGGAACGAGACGGTTTGCCATCAGCCGGCCAGCTTTTCCTTGAGAAGCCGATTGAGCGCATCCGGGTTGGCCTTGCCCTGGGTCGCCTTCATCGCCTGGCCGACGAAGAAGCCGAACAGCTTGTCCTTGCCGCTGCGGTATTCGGCGAGCTGGCCAGGATTCGCCGCCATGATCCCCTCGATGGCCTTGACGATCGCGCCCTCGTCGGTGATCTGCACCAGCCCCTTCGCCTTGATGATGGCGTCGGCGTCGCCTTCGCCATTGAGCATCGCCTCGAACACATCCTTGCCGATGTTGCCGCTGATGGTCTTGTCGGCGATGCGCGCGACGAGACCAGCGAGCTGTGTGGCGCTGATCGGCGTGTCTTCGATGCCCTTGCCGGACTTGTTGAGTGCGGCGAGCAGATTGCCGGTCACCCAGTTGGAGCAGAGCTTGGCTTCGGCGCCGCTGGTTTTCACCACTTCTTCAAAGTAGAGCGCCAGCGCGGTTTCCCCCGTGAGCAGATTGGCGTCGTAGGGCGACAGGCCGTACTGGGTCTCGAAGCGCGCCTTCTTCGCCGTCGGCAGCTCCGGCATGTCGGCCTTGATGGCGGCGATGTCGGCGGCAGTCACCACCACCGGCAGCAGATCCGGATCGGGGAAGTAGCGGTAGTCGTTGGCGTTCTCCTTCAGCCGCATCGCGCGCGTCTCACCGGTATCCGGGTTGAACAGGCGTGTTTCCTGATAGATGGTGCCGCCGGCTTCCAGCACTTCGATCTGCCGCGCGATCTCGAAGTCGATGGCCTGCTGCACGTAGCGGAAGCTGTTGATGTTCTTGGTCTCGGTGCGGGTGCCGAACGGTGCATCCGGGCCACGCCGCACGCTGACGTTGGCATCGCAGCGGAACGAGCCTTCCTGCATGTTGCCGTCGCAGACACCCAGCGACACCACCAGCGCATGCATTTTCTTGAGATAGGCAACCGCCTCGGCGGCACTGCGGATATCCGGCTCCGAGACGATCTCGATCAGCGGTGTGCCGGCGCGGTTGAGGTCGATGCCGGTCATGCCGGGATAGGCCTCGTGCAGCGACTTGCCGGCGTCCTCTTCCAGATGCGCGCGGGTGATGCCGATGCGCTTGCTGTAGGGCTTCGC
>JBKJJE010000023.1:0-6270 GCA_046598075.1 Stagnimonas sp. | reverse complement strand
TGATCGGCAGCCTCTACGTGCTGACCGCCAGCGTCGCCATTCTCGTCCTCGCAGGCAATCCGCATGGGGCAGAACACATGCAGGAACTGCTTACCGGGCAGATCCTGTGGGTGGGCTATCAGGCACTGATTCCGGTCTTCGCACTCTACGCCGCCGTACTCGCCGCCTGGTTCCTGTGGGCGCGCAGCCGCCCGGCGCTGTTCTATTTTTTGTTCGCCATCACCGTCACCGCCTCGGTGCAGCTGGTCGGCGTGTATCTGGTGTTCGCCTCGCTGATTCTGCCTGCGCTCGCCACCTTTGGTCTGGGCGAGCGGCGAGGTCTGTTGCTGGGTTACGGCGTCGGTGCCGCCGGTTACTTCCTGGGCCTCTGGCTGTCGGTGCCTTTCGATCTGCCGGCAGGGCCTTTCATCGTGGTGATGCTGGCCGGCCTGGCGCTGCTGGCGGCGCTACTGCGGCGTATTTTGAAGTAGACCAGCTGGCCTGTGCGCGACGAGACGCGATAGGCGCTCGGTATTGCAGGTGGGTGCGATGGCCCCATCGTCAGGGTTCGCCCTTGCGTCGGTCGCTGCCATGTCCATTCCGCTGTCCATTCTCGATCTGGTGCCGGTGCCGACCGGTACGACGCCAGCCGAGGCGCTGCGCCGCACGGTCGATCTCGCCCGGCTGGCCGAGCGGCTCGGCTATGTGCGCTACTGGTTTGCCGAGCACCACGGCATGGCGAGCGTGGCGAGTTCGGCACCGGAACTGCTGATCGGCCACATCGCCGCAGCGACCCACACCATCCGGGTCGGCTCGGGCGGCATCATGCTGCCAAACCACGCACCGCTGAAAGTAGCGGAAACCTTCCGCACCTTGGAGGCCCTGCATCCGGGCCGCATCGACCTCGGCCTGGGCCGCGCGCCAGGCTCTGATGGCAATGCCAGCCGCGCCCTGCGGGCCGTCGATGGCGAGCAGTTTCCCGCCCTGCTGGCAGAGCTGCTGGCTTTCACCGGGCAGATGGCCTTCCCCGATCAGCATCCGTTTCGCCGCGTCGTCGCGGTGCCGGGCGAGGTGCCACTGCCGCCGATCTACCTGCTCGGCTCCAGCGGCGCGAGCGCGCAATGGGCCGGTGCATCCGGCATGGGCTACAGCTTTGCCAGCCACTTCAGCCCGACGCCGGCCGGCCCGGCGCTGCGCGCCTATCGAGACAGCTTCAAACCTTCGTCCGCATTTGCCAGGCCGCACGCCATTCTCGGTGTGGCGGTGGTCTGCGCCGATAGCGATGCCGAAGCCGGCCGCCTCGCCACCACCATGGATCTCGCCTGGCTGCGCATAGCGCGCGGCGAGTTCAAGCCACTGCCCAGCCCTGCGGAGGCAGAGGCCTATCCCTACAGCGCCGCAGAGCGCCAGGCAGTCGGTGATTACCGCCGCCGCACCATCATCGGCAGCCCGGCGACGGTGCGGGCGATGATCGAGAAGATGGTGCAGGACAGCGGTGCCAACGAAGTGATGGCGGTCTGCAACATCCACGACCATGCAGCGCGCTTGCACAGTTACGAACTGCTGGCGGCGGCTTTCGCCTAAGGCTCCGGCTGTTGCGAAACGATGCGGGTTCCGCTGAGCCTTGGATCAATCAGGATCTTGGCGTGCCGATCCGGGTTGCCGAGTGCCGTGAACGCTTTGTCCACGCCATCGAGGCCCACGGTGCCGGTCAGCAGCGGGCTTGCATCCAGCTTGCCTTCGGCGAGCAGATGCAGGGCATCGTGGTATTCCAGCGGCGAGTAGCCGAGCACGAAGCAACGGTCGATTTCCTTGTTGATGCCGACCACCGTAGGGGAGAGCAGGGGCGCGCCTCTTCTGCATCGGCAGTCCGCAGGCTGCGCGGCGCCTCGATCAAGAGCCTGCATTCGGCGAAGATTCAGAGCGGATCAATAGCCTTGCCCCGCAGCAGCCGCGAAAGTCGATGACGACTTCATTTTCCATGGAGAACTGACATGAAAGACCCCGCAAAGAACACGATTTGCCTCTGGTACAACGGCGATGCCGAGGAGGCGGCAGGGTTTTACGCCAGGACCTTTCCAGACTCGTCGGTCGGTGCGGTACATCGGGCGCCGGGAGATTTTCCATCCGGGAAAAAGGGCGACGTGCTGACCGTCGAGTTCGTCGTTCTGGGTATCCCCTGCCTCGGGCTCAACGGGGGACCCGCGTTCAAGCACAGCGAAGCCTTTTCGTTTCAGGTTGCCACCACCGATCAAGCCGAAACGGATCGCTACTGGAACGCCATCGTCGGCAGCGGTGGACAGGAGAGCGCCTGCGGTTGGTGCAAGGACAAATGGGGCTTGTCCTGGCAGATCACGCCGATCACGCTGATCCAAGCCATCACCGACCCCGATCCAGCCGTCGCCCAGCGCGCGTTCGAAGCGATGATGGAGATGACCAAAATCGATATCGCCGCCATCGAGGCGGCCCGCCGCGGCTGAGCAAACAGGCAGTCATCACTTCGCGTCGGTCTGGCCGCGAGCCGCGCGAGTCCGCTTCTACTTCTGCCCCGCCAGCTGCGCGACGATGCCCGGATTCTCCAGCGTCGAAATGTCCTGGGTGATGTCCTCGCCCTTGGCGATCGAACGCAGCAGCCGCCGCATGATCTTGCCGCTGCGGGTTTTCGGCAGGCCATCGGCGAGACGGATGTCGTCGGGCTTGGCGATGCTGCCGATTTCCTTGGCGACGTGCTCACGCAATTCCTTGATGAGTTTCTCGGCTTCGGCACCCTCCGGCCGTGTGCCCTTGAGAATCACGAAGGCGCAGATCGCTTCTCCCTTGATCTCGTGCGGGCGGCCCACTACGGCGGCTTCCGCCACCCTGGGGTGGCTCACCAGCGCGCTCTCGACTTCCATGGTGCCCAGCCGGTGGCCGCTGACATTCAGCACGTCATCGACGCGGCCCATGATCCAGTAATAGCCGTCTTGGTCGCGGTGCGCGCCGTCGCCTGCGACGTACAGATAACTGCCATCGGCGCGCTGCGGAAACTGCCCGAAGTAGGCTTTTTTATACCGCTGGTTGTCGCCCCAGATGGTGCGCAGCATGTGCGGCCAGGGCTTGGTGATGACCAGATAGCCGCCGGCCTCCGCACCCCTCTCCGGCTCGCCGGCCTCGTTGACGATTTCGCAGAAGATGCCGGGCAGGGGGCGGGTGCAACTGCCGGGTTTGGTAGGCATGGCACCGGGGATGGGCGAGATCATCGCCGCACCGGTTTCGGTCTGCCACCAGGTATCGACAATGGGCAGTTTCTCGTGGCCGATGGTGCGGTGGTACCACATCCAGGCTTCGGGGTTGATCGGTTCGCCGACGCTGCCAAGCATTCTCAGCTTCGAGAGGTCGTACTGCCGTGGCCACTCGTCGCCGAGCTTCATCAGGGCGCGGATGGCGGTGGGCGCGGTGTAGAAAATCGTCACGCCATGGTCTTGGCAAATCTTCCAGAACCGGCCGGCGTCGGGGTAGGTGGGGATGCCCTCGTACATCATCACGGTGGCGCCGCAGGCCAGCGGCCCATAAGCAACATAGCTGTGGCCGGTAACCCATCCGACATCAGCGGTGCACCAGAACACGTCATCGTCTCGCAGGTCGAAAACCCATTGCGCGCTGGTCATCGCCCCCAACAGATAACCCGCGGTGGAATGCTGGATGCCCTTGGGCTTGCCGGTAGAGCCGGAGGTGTAGAGCAGGAACAGCGGGTGCTCGGCCTCGACCCATTCGGGGTCGCATTGCACCGCTTGCTGCGCGGTGAGTTCGTGCCACCAGAGATCACGTGCTGTCTGCATCGCAATCTCCTGCTCGCTGTGCTTGAGCACGATTACATTGACGACGCTGGCGCAGCCCATTGCCAGCGCCTCGTCCACGGCTTTTTTTAGCGGCACTGCATGGCCGCCGCGCTGGCCGCCATTGGCGGTGATGATGAGCTTGGCTTGGGTGTCTTCAATGCGGTCGCGTAGCGAGCTGGCCGAGAAGCCGCCGAACACCACCGAGTGTGTCGCGCCAATACGCGCGCAGGCGTGCATGGCGATGACGGCCTGCGGCGTGTGCGGCAGGTAGATCACCACCCTGTCGCCCTTCGCCACGCCCAGCGACTTCAGGCCATTGGCGAGCTTGCAGACTTCGACGTGGAGTTGTTTATAGGTGTAGGTCTCGGCACCACCGCCATCGCGCTCGAAGCGAATCGCGATCTTGTCGCCCCTCGTCCCCAGGTGGCGGTCGAGGCAGTTCACCGAGACATTGGTCTTGCCCTCCTTGAACCACTGGTAATTTGGGGCATCGCTGGCGTCGAGTACGGTACGGAAAGGCGTTTGCCAGGCCAGATTTTCTTTCGCGAGTCGGCCCCAGAAGGCGAGATGATCAGCCGCAGCCTCGGTATGCAGAGCCGCCAGTTTCTCAGCATTGAGATGCGCCTTGGCGACGAAATCCGCAGACGGGAAAAATGTGCGGGTTTCTTCCAGCACCGATGAAATGCTGCTCATTGTGACTCCTTGTATAGCGCGACTGTCGTTGTCAGTCATTGTGCGGGATGAACAGTGCTTTTGGCATTCAACCAAGGTCAAAGAAAAAGCATTGATTCAGGTCCCTGCACGGTGCCGCGATGCAAGGTGGCCGCGCTAACATCACAGGCATATTCGCTACGGCCAATTCTTGTGCCACACATCATCTCGATCCAGAACCTGACCAAGACCTATGCGTCCGGCTTTCAGGCGCTCAAGGGCGTCAACCTCGATATCCGGCGCGGTGAAATATTTGCATTGCTGGGGCCCAACGGTGCCGGCAAGACCACGCTCATCAGCATTATCTGCGGCATCGTCAATGCCAGTTCCGGGCAGGTGCTGGCGGATGGTCACGACGTGGCGACGGACTATCGCGCGGCGCGCAGCAAGATCGGCCTGGTGCCGCAGGAACTCTCCACCGATGCCTTTGAGACCGTTTGGGCCACGGTCAATTTCAGCCGTGGCCTGTTCGGCAAGCCACCGGACAAAGTGCTGGTAGAAAAGGTACTGCGCGAGCTGTCGCTGTGGGACAAGAAGGACGCAAAGATCATGACTCTCTCCGGCGGCATGAAGCGGCGGGTGATGATCGCCAAGGCGCTGTCGCATGAGCCCCAGATTCTGTTCCTCGATGAGCCCAGCGCGGGTGTGGATGTGGAGCTGCGCCGTGACATGTGGGCAACAGTCCGGGGCCTGCGCGAGCGGGGCGTGACCATCATTCTCACCACCCATTACATCGAGGAAGCCGAGGAGATGGCCGACCGCATTGGGGTGATGCGCAAGGGCGAGCTGATTCTGGTCGAGGAGAAGCAGGTCTTGATGCAGAAGCTGGGCAAGAAGCAACTGACCCTGCATTTGAAGACACCGCTGCGGACGATCCCTGCGGCACTGGCGGCGGAGGCGCTGACGCTCTCAGCCAATGGCGACTGCCTGACCTATACCTTTGATGCCCAGAGTGACGAGACCGGCATCGCCGCATTGCTGCGTCGCCTGGGCGAGCACGGCATCGATTTCAAGGAGCTGCAATCGAGCCAGTCTTCTCTGGAAGATATCTTCGTCAGTCTGGTACATGAGGCACGGCCATGAGCACTATCCATGCAGGCGTCAACTGGTATGCGGTGAAAGCCATCTATGGCTTCGAGATGGCGCGCACCTTTCGCACCCTGGTACAAAGTATCGCCTCGCCGGTGCTGTCGACCTCGCTCTACTTCGTGGTGTTCGGCGCCGCCATCGGCTCGCGCATGGGGGCGATTGATGGCGTCAGCTATGGCGCGTTCATCATCCCCGGTTTGGTGATGCTTTCGCTTCTCAGTGAGAGTATTTCCAATGCCTCGTTCGGCATCTACATGCCCAAGTGGTCGGGCACCATTTACGAGCTGCTGTCGGCACCGGTGTCGCATGTGGAAGTGGTGCTGGGCTATGTCGGTTCGGCGGCCAGCAAATCAGTGCTGCTGGGGCTATTGATGCTCTGCACGGCGCGGCTGTTCGTCGACTACAGCATTGCCCACCCGTTATGGATGGCACTGTTCCTGGTGCTCACCGCCATCACCTTCAGCCTGTTCGGCTTCATCATCGGCATCTGGGCCGATGGATTCGAGAAATTGCAGATCATCCCGCTGATGGTGGTCACCCCGCTGACCTTCCTGGGCGGCAGCTTCTACTCGATCAGCATGTTGCCGCCGTTCTGGCAGAAGCTGACCTTGTTCAACCCGGTGGTGTATCTGGTCAGTGGCTTTCGCTGGAGTTTCTATGGCGTGGCGGATGT
>JBKJJE010000149.1:0-39415 GCA_046598075.1 Stagnimonas sp. | reverse complement strand
GCCAGCGTCATCCAGCAGCCGTGCATCGGCATCGGCGTAGCCGCGCTCGCCGGGTTTCTTCAGCCAGCGATCCAGCCAGGCCAGCGTGTAGTACTCGGCCATCGGCGCGCCCCAGCCGCCCAGGCAGGAGCCACTGCTCATGTCCGCGCACCAGGAGGTGGTGGGAAAGCCCGGGATCAAGCTCCATTCAAAATGCGTGCTGCCCTGAATGGTGAACTGGAACGCTGGCACGCCCGCGTCGCGATAGCCGATGTAGGAGGCTTTGTGGCCTTCAGGATCAGGGTCGCTGCGCTTGGGCGCGCCGCCGATGCTGTATTCGCTGGTCTGGCCCATCGCAGGCACGCGCGGTGGGGCGTCGGGATCAAGAGCCAATGCATCCCAGGCCACCAGCACATCCACCGGGTTGCCGCCGCTGCTGTCCGGGAACTCGAAAGCATCACCGGCATAACCCTGCACGCTGGAAATACCTGCCGCGCCCAGAGAGTGCCCGGCAATGCCGAAGCGATCCGGGTCGATCATCTGGAAGAAGGGATTGAACGCTGCGACCTCGGTGGGATAAGTGCCGGCGCAGGTGAGGTTGTGCGGGTACGGCGCGACGAGACTGGAGCGGAAGAAGTCGATGGTGTTGACCATGCCGCTGAAGAACACATCGGAGTTGACGTTGCCGCCCTGCGTGCCATCTGGCGTTTGCAAGTCGGAGCGACCCTGGCCGCGCGGGTCGAAAGTCATCACCACATAGCCTTCGCGCACCAGCCGCTGTGCCATCCACCAGTACATGGTTTGCGAGGCTTGGATCGAGCCGTTCTGAATCACCACGCCGGGCAGCGTCGCGTCGCCGGTTTTCCAGCTGCGCGGCCGCCACAGCTTGGCGGAGACGCGCGAGCAGCCGGCGTCGTAGAACACCACGGTGATGGCTTCGGCTTCAGTTTCGTAAAAGGCGCGGCCGTTGGGGCCTTCGGCATCCGGGTAGCGGGTGGGGTCGCTGGTGGAGACGCTGCTCCATTGCGCGCCCGCCGGCGTGTTGGGGGAGTTGCCGGAGGGCACGCCCACCCAGCTGGGGTCGGCCAGTGCGCGGGCGTTCCACTCGTCGCGATTGCTGGTCGAGCGCAGCTGCCAGGTGATCTCGAAGTCCGGGTTGTTGACCTGCTCGCTGGCGGCTTCGAGGGTCTTGGCGTAGTTGCTGGCCTCGCGCTGAAGCCACTCAGGCGTATTGGGCGCAGGTCCCTCGGGGATCGCCAGTGCGCTACCGCTGAACAGCAGGGCAGCCAATGCCATCGATGTGAACTTCATAACTCTCTCCTCGCAGGTGCCGTCTTGATAAAGCTCGTCGGCTCTATTGATAAACGTCACAGTACACGAATCACTTGCTGGCAGCAATTAGTGCCGCGTTACACTCATCAAACCAATATGGCCATCAAAAAAACAACGCGTGCGAAGCCACCCAAGACGCTGGTGCATTATGGCTCGCCGACTATCAAGAACCTGGATATCTGGGGCCTGCCGCGCGGCAAGCACAGCATCGCGCCGGGCGACATTGCCCGCTCGCAGCGCGCCCGCCTGCTGTATGCGATGACGGCTGCGGTGGGCGAGAAAGGGTATGCAGAGACCACCATCGCCGACGTGGTGCGCATTGCCAAACTCTCGCGCACCACTTTCTACCAACAGTTCGCGGACAAAGAGAGCTGCATGATTGCCGCCTACGAGGCCGCGCAATTCGGCCTGGTGCGGGCGGTGATCAACAGCCAGCGCCCGGGTTCCAGCTGGGCTGAGCGATTGCGCGACTCCACCCGCGCTTACTTGCGCTACGAGCGCGACTACCCCGAAATGACGCGGGCGATGCTGATCGAGATCAACGCCGCTGGCCTGCGTGCCTGGGAGCACCGCGAAGCCGGTTACGAGCGCTTCGCACGCATGCAGAAATCGCTTTACGACATTGCACGGCAGGAGCGGCCGACACTACCGATGCTGCCGGACGAAGTGTTCATCGGCATGATTGCCGCCACTGAAGAAATGGTGCGCAGCTACATTCGCGCCGGCAAGCTGCATCGGGTGATGGAACTGGAGCGGCCGCTGCTCTACATGCTGGAAGCGCTCTACAGCGGCGCGCCGCAGGCGGTGAAGGTTTTGCACGACTGAAGTTCTAGGTGCGGTCCAGCCAGACGGCCATGCCCTGCGCGTTGAGTTCGAGATCCATTTCCAGCAGGGCGCGCACATGTGCTTCGGGCAGCGGATTGTTGCGCGCGCGCAGCTCTTGGAGGGCATCGTCGGCCATGGCGGTCTTGAGTTTCCGGTGACGGTCATCGGCCTTGGCGAGCGACTGCCCGAGCGCGACATAGCGGTCGATGCCGGCGCGCAGCTGCGCGGCCAGCAAGGGCACGTTCTCGACCACGCTGTAGTGGGTGAGATACATGCGCTGCGGCTGGAAGCTCAAGTAGCGGTCGAGGGTGGCATGCCAGGCATCCGGCTCGAACTGCACCGGCGTGGTGGTGGGCATGATCCACGGCCCCTGGGCGTCGTCGAAGTCGCGATAGGAGAGGCCGAAGGTATCGCCGGTGAAAAAACCCTGGCTTATGGCGTCCCAGATCGAGAAGTGATGGCGGGCATGGCCGGGCGAGTCGACGAACACGAGTTCGCCGTCGCCGAACGGCAGGGCGGCGCCATCCGCCGGCGACACCACGCGTGACTCCGGCACTGCCAGGATCTCGCCATACATCGCGGCCACCGCGGCAGCACCGTAGACGGCGGTGGCACCGGCAATCAGCTTGGAGGGGTCGATGAGATGGCGCGCGCCGCGGGCGTGTACCACCAGTGTGGCCCTGGGCAGCGCGGCCATCAGCGCACCGGCACCGCCGGCGTGATCGAGATGCACATGGGTGACGATCACGTAGCGCAGCCGCTCGGGCGCGATGCCGCGTGCCTTCAGCAGGGCCAACAGGCGCGGCACGCCGGGCGAGGTGCCGGCTTCGATGAAGGCCACATCCTCACCACGCTCGATGAGATAGCAGCAGGCCATGCCCGGCCGCTCCTGCAAGGTGTCGATGCAGGTGATGCCATGGCCCAGTTCTTTTGAGGGTGCGGGATCAATCATCGGCTTCGGGCTTCCAGGTCTGGCCAAGGCGCTCGCACAACGGTTTGGAGAGTCGCTCGGGATGCCGCGCCCGGCTGTGTTGCGCATAAAAATCCAGCAGCACGGCGAGATCGTTGGCGTAGTTGCCGCTGGGCATCAGGGGCGGGCCAAAGGTGACGATCTTGCGGCGGTAGTCGATGGCTGCCGGCAGCACCGGCACCTGCGCGCCGAGGGCGATGTGCCAGAAGCCGCGCTTCCATTCCGCAGCACCGTGGCGGGTACCTTCGGGGGCGATCAGCAGCAACAGCTGCTGCCGGCTGGTGATGGCATCGACGCTCTGCTCCACCACACCCTTCGGGCTCTTGCGGTTGATCGGGATCGCGCCAAAGCCGCGCAGGATCGGCCCCATCACCCCCTTGAAGGCAGTGTCCTTGATCATGGTGCTGGCCTTCAGCCCCAGCGCCACCAGGGTGGCGATGCCGATGACGCCATCCATGTTGGTGGTGTGCGGTGCGCCGATCAGCACCATCTTCGGCAGATTGGGGATCGCCCCCTGCAACTGCCAGCCGAGCAGACGCAGAAAAATGCGGCCGATCCAGCGCGAAAGAAAGCCGCGACCACGCGGTACCTGGTCGCCGATGGTCAAGCTCATGGGAGTGTTCTCATCGGCATAGGGTAACGGCTGCCACTGCCGAGCACAGTCGGATAAATCGGCACCAGACCTATTGACGCGCTGTTTGGAGCGTGTCTTGCTTGGTCATACCAAAACAGCCAGCCAGGGCGCGAGGGTTTGAAATGAGAGCACTGCACATCGTTGTCGCCTGCGTCTGCTGGCTGCCGCTGAGCGCGCTGGCGCAGGATGCTGCCGCCAGTCCCGAGCCAGTGGCGACCCTGCCGGTCGAGACGCTGCCGGACCCCTCGCCCGCCACCGTCGACAGCCCGCGCCAGCTCGAAGAAATCGTGGTGACGGTGCAGAAGACCAAGCAGTCGGCCCGCCGGGTGCCGGTGTCGGTCACCGCCTTGAACGGCGAGTTCATCCGCGAGACCGGTGCGGCGGATCTGGCCGATGTCTCGCTCTACGTGCCCAATGTCCGCGTCGACGCCGATGACCCGGGCAGCCCGCAGGTGTTCATCCGCGGCTTTGGCACCAATGCCTTCAACCCGAGTTTCGAGAGCTCGGTGGGTTTCGTGCAGGACGAAATCTTCTTCGGCCGGCCCGGTTATTTCACCGAATCGCTGTTCGATGTCGACCGGGTGGAAGTGCTGCGCGGCCCGCAGAACACGCTGTTCGGCAAGAACACCATCGCTGGCGTGTTCAACGTCACCAGCAAGGGGCCGCAGAGTAATGGCGGAAAGTTCGGTGCCGATGGCCGCTACTTTTATGGCGAGCACGGCGAGCGCCGGTTCGAGGGCGGTGTGGGCGGCATGTTTGCCGACTGGGGTGGCGTGCGCTTTGCCGCACTCAAGCGCCAGCAGGATGGCGAGCTATACAACACCTTCCTCAATCGCAACGAGGAGTCCCTGAAGCAGGACGCCTATCGCTTCAAGGCACTGCTGTTGCCGACCAGTAGCGTGCAGACCGAACTCACTGCCACGGTATCCGACACCAAGGCGCCGTTCTGGCCGTTTCAGCTTGCCAATCTCGATGCGGATACCCGCAACTACCTGCAAGACTTCGATCCCGATGTGGAAGACGATCCACTCGACTTTCGCACCGAGTCCGACACCCGCGGTTTTATCAGCAAGGGTTCCGAGACCCTGGGGCTGAAGACGCAGTGGAGCCTCGGCGATGTGGCTGGCCTGCAGGACGTGAACAGCGTGCTGGTACTGGGCGGCAGCCGTTTTCACATCGACCAGCTGAACGAGCTGGATGTCTCCCCGGCCGACATCGCCCGACTCGACAATCACGAGAAGCACCGGCAGTTCACCACCGAACTGCGCTTCACCGGCAAGGCCGGCAGCCTGTTCGGGCTGGGTACGGGCCTGGAGTTTGTCGGCGGGCTGTATCAGTTCCAGTCCCGCTACGACCTGTTCGTGCGGATTCTGGCCGGGCAGGACATCGGCTCCTACCTGCTCACCGACGATGCCGCCCAGCTGGCGACCATGCAGCGCGACGCCACCAGCACCGGCCAGCTGCCGCTCGCGCTGACCGGCCTGGCCGGCATCACCGCGCCACTCGCCGATGGTGATTTCTACCAGCTCGACTACGGCCAGGACATCCGCTCGCTGGCGCTGTTCGGGCAGTTCACCTGGAATATCACCGAGAAGTTCGCCATCACCCCGGGCCTGCGCCTCAACCGCGAGGTGAAGGACATCGACAGCTCAGGCCAGAGCCGTTGCATGGCCAAGGACAGCCTGCCGGTGGGCTCGCCGCTGACACCGATTGGCGATGCCGCAGGCCGCTCCACCGACCCCTGCATCATTGCCCAGCTGCTCAACACCCGCGACTACGATCTGCATGATCTGCTGCGCAAGGAGTTCGACGTTTCGCCCAAGCTGGCCCTGCAGTATTTCGCCGACCACGGCATCAACTACTACAGCAGCTACACCAAGGGTGCGAAGAGTGGCGGCTTCAATTCCATCTCGTTCACCGGCAACAATCTGGAGTATCAGTCCGAGAAGGCGCGCACGGTGGAGCTGGGTGCCAAGGGGCGTTTTCTGCGCAAGACCCTCAACGTCAACCTCACGCTCTACAACACCCAGTTCAACAACCTGCAGGTGCTCGCCTTCAACGGCGTGTTCTTCGATGTCAGCAATGCCGGGTCGGCGGTGTCACGCGGGCTGGAGGCCGACTTCAGCTGGCGCACGCCGTATGAGCCGCTGCGGCTGAATGGCTCGTTCGGCCTGCTGAGTGCGCATTACAAGTCCTACAAGGATGCGCCGGCGCCGATCTCGCAGGGCATTGGTGCGACCCAGGATCTCGATGGCCGCCGCCTCGCCTTCTCGCCGGACCGCACCGGCACCTTGACACCGAGCCTGAGCTACCCGCTGTTCGCCATGGTGGCTACGCTGGCCGGCGATGTGATCTATCAGGGCGAGCAATACACCGATGTCGACCTTGACCCCGCCACCCGTGTTGCCGGGCATTTTTTGTATGCCGCCAGGCTGATGCTGGCGCACCCGAAGGACGTCTGGTCACTTTCCGTCGGTGGCAGCAATCTGGCCGACAAGAAGGTGCTCAATCAGGTCACCGATGCGACTTTCTTCCCCGGCAGCTACTTTGCCCAGCAGGCCAATGGACGGCAGTTGTTCGCGACGCTGGCGCTGCGGTTTTGAGGCGTGTCGTGCGCCGTTCGACTTTCTCTAGGCGCCGTCACCCGAGCGGTGCCTGCAGCAGGGCGAAACCCGCTGCTCACCGATATTGAACGGCAGGGCAAAAGCGGCGGGTTTCATCCACCTCGACAGGATCCGCGTCAGGCCATTTTCATTTTGACGGGGGTGCCAGCCAGGACAGCGCCTCCACCCGATCCCCCGCGTTCACCGGCAAGGTCAGCACGCTCTTGCCAAGATCCAGCGACACCGTGGCCAGCACCGACACCGGCAGCAGGTTCATCCCGTAGTTGAGAAAGTTGCTGCTGTTGCCAGTGATGGTGCGGGTGGTCTCCACGTCGCCGGCCAGATGCAGCACCAGAGTCGAGCCTGCGGCCACCATGTTGTCCTGGGGGTAGAAGTTGAAGCCCGCAGTCAGCACCTTGCCGGTGATGTCGCTGTCGCCGCGGTCGAGTGATACGGCATGGTTCAGGTTGAGCGCGCCGAAGTTCAGGTAACGTTGGCTGCCGTCGGCCTTGCGTTCCAGCAGGGTGGCGACCAGGTTGGCGCGGCTGCCGTCGGCAGTGGCGAGAGTTTGCAGATGCGGCATGCCGGTGAGTCGCAGGGGCCGTGGCAGCGGGGCGCTGACGAATTCGACGGACGAACCCGGCGGCTGCGGGAAAGCCACCGTCTCGCCGGTGTTGGCATCGCTGACGTGGTTGGAGCCGGCATCGAGATAGCTGGCCGAGCCGCTGCCGGCGGCCAGCGCCAGACTGCCATCGGCCTGCGGATACAGGGCAAGCTGCGTGGTCGCTGGCGGCCAGGTTTCTTCATGCCGCCAGACGCCGTCATCGGCCTGCGTCTGTACCTTGGGTGCGTCGAGTACCCCGGTGTCGCGGCCTTTCAGGAACTGGTCGAACCAGGCGACCAGGAAGCTCTCGAAGAAGTCGCCGCGACAGGGTGCCTTGGCGACGCAGGCGGCAGTGCCGGTGGACTGCGGATAGGCGTGGACCCACTGGCCGAACCAGACGTGCAGCGGCACGCCGGTTTTCTTCACCACTTCGAGATAGCCGTCGGCCATCTGCGGATCGACGTTGGCATCCTGAAAGCCTTCGATGAAGAACATCGGCGGGCGCCTCTTGTCGAGCGAGGCGGCGACCAGCCCGATCGCATCGCGCTCATGCCAGAACGCGGTCTTGTCGGCGGAGAGTTCGGTGCTGACGCTTTCCTGCTGGATCGCCAGCTGCTCCGGGCAAGGCTCGCCCTGCAACTCGGTGAGGTAGCTGGCAGGCTCGGTGGGCCCCACGCCGCCTTCGAGACCCGCCGGGGCGAGTCCAACAATCGGGTAGTAGTAGGTGGTGAAGAAAGTGGTGTCCGCGCGCGGAATGCCACCGATGTTGAAGGTGTAGCGGTAGTAGTCGCTGATGCCCTCCATCGGCACCACGGTCTTGATCGAGGCGGGTGCCTCGACGAACAGCTCGTTGGCGGTGGTGCCGTCGTAGCTCACCCCAATCGCGGCGACATTGCCATTGCTCCAGGTACGGCTGGCCATGTAGTCGGCAGCATCGGCCAGCTGTCTGCGCTCGATGGCACCGCCATCGCGGAAGCAGCCGCCGGAGTTGCCGGTGCCGCCCACCGAGATGAAGCCCACCGCATAGCCGCGCGGAATCAGAAACTCGGCGAACGCGCTGGAGGGATCGCCCAGCAGACTCAAGGAAGGATCGCCACCGCCGTAATAGGGCGAGAACACGATCACCAGCGGCTGGCCCACCTCGCCCGGCGGCCGGCGCACCCAGCCGTCGAGGATGGTGCCGTCGCTGACCGGGATGTTGTAGTGCTCCAGCACGGCGTTGCTGGCGGTGACGCCGTCGAGCTTGGGCGAGAGATCGTGCAGGTAGCTGGACAGCGCCTTGCCCGGATCGGTGCCGACGGCCGGCGGCAGTGCCGGCGGCGTCACTCCCGGCGACTCGCCGCAGCCCAGCAGCAGCAGCGAAAACAGCAGGCAGCTGGCGGAAAGCAGCGCGCTGCGCGGCGGCTGCGAAAGACGGCGGGGTGTCGGCATGTCGGCAATCTCGGGTGGCCGCCCCGGATTCCCTCCCAGACGCAGGCTTGAATGTGCTTGGGTCGCAATTCCTGTGCGCCCCGGCTCTCTGTGCAACCAAGCATAAGCCGTGCCGGATTTTTTGCACCGTGATCGTCGGCGCGGGGGCGCATCGTCGATCGGGCAGCCAGGCTATGGGCGGGTACAGGCCCTGGCGGTCAGCGTCAGCCGCGAGCTGAACGACCGCGTCTCGCCCGTCAGCGGATCGACAAAGCCCAGTCCCTGCGCCAGTAACTGCAGGGGCTGGTCGTAGTGGTCTGCCTCGCGCGGCAGCAGCACCGGATAAAACGCGTCGTTGCAGATGGCCGCACCCAGTGCCGCCATCTGCACCCGCAGCTGGTGCTTCCTGCCGGTGAGCGGGTAGAGCGCATAGCGCCATAAGGGCTCGCCTTGCGAGATCACTTCGATGCGCGTCTCGCTGTTGGCTGCGCCTTCGACTTCCCGCATCCGGAAGAACGGCTCGCCTTCGACGATGCGGCTTTTGCAGGTCAGCGGAAACCCGAGCTGCGGCAGCGGCGGGGCCAGCGCCTCGTAGCGCTTGCTGATCCGCCGCTCGCGGAACAGCGCCTGGTACAGCGCGCGGCTGGCCGGGTTGGCCGAGAACAGCACCAGCCCCGCGGTGCCGCGGTCGATCCGGTGCAGCGGCACCAGCTCGGGATTGCCAAGCTTGACCGTCAGCCGCGCCAGCAGGGTTTCCTCGACATGGCCGCCGGCCGGAGTCACCGGCAGGAAGTGCGGCTTGTCGGCCACCACCAGATGCGCATCGGCGTGCAGCACCGTCTCGGTGAAAGGGATGCGCGCTTCGGCAGGCACTTCGCGGTAATACTGGATCAGCGTGCCCTCGCGGCAGGGTGCGTCGGCGTCCAGCGGCCTGGCCTCGGCGTCCAGCACCAGGCCGCGGTCGAAGCGGCCCTGCCACTCTGCGCGGCCAACCGTCGGGAACTGCGCGGCGAGGGCATCGAGCAGGGTTTTCCACTCCCCTTTTGGCAGATGCAGACGGCTCGCGGCGAGGCCGCGACGGGGCGGGGCGGGGGACATGCGGCACAGCATAGTCATGGCCCGTCGGGCGCGCTGCGATAATGGGCGCTGCCCCGTCTCCCTCGCTGCCCATGTCCGTCGTCAACATCGCCGCCTACCGTTTCGTGCCGCTGCACGACCTGCCTGCGCTGCAACAGCAGCTCGCCGCAAGTGCCGGCACGCAGGGCCTGAAAGGCACCGTGCTGCTGGCGGCGGAAGGCATCAACCTGTTTCTCGCCGGCAGTGCTGCGGGTATCGAGGCCTTCATCGCCGCGCTCGCCGCAGATGCGCGCTTTGCCGGCATGGTGTTCAAGCGCAGCCTTTCCGCCAGCCAGCCGTTCAAGAAGCTGCTGGTGAAACTCAAGCCGGAAATCATCACTCTGCGCCAGCCGCAGGTGAATCCGGCACTCACCCCCGCGCCGGCGATCACCGCGCAGCAACTCAAGCACTGGCTGGATCAGGGCCACGACGATGCGGGCCGGCCGCTGGTGCTGCTCGATACCCGCAATAGCTTCGAGGTCGAGCACGGCAGTTTCAATGGCGCGGTGCATCCGGAGCTGGAGAAGTTTTCAGACTATCCGGCGCAGGTGGGTGCGCTGGGTGCGGCGAGCGACTTCGATGACAAGACAATCGTCACCTTCTGCACCGGCGGTATCCGCTGCGAAAAGGCGGCACCGTGGATGCTGCAGGCGGGCTATGCGCAGGTGGTGCAGCTTGAGGGCGGCATCCTCAATTACTTCGAGCACTGCGGCAACGCGCACTACACCGGCGGCTGCTTCGTGTTCGACGAGCGGCGCGCGCTGGACGGTGATTTGCAGGTGCTCGCGCTGGACGCGAGCAAATCCTGAGAAACGGCTACTGCAAGCGGTGCAGATAGGTTTCGGTCGCTGCCGCCTGTGGCAGGCGCGCCAGCAGGTAACGGGCACTGCCATTGCCGCTGTGGAACACAAACAGCGGCTCCTGCCGCTGTGACGTGCCATTGACGGTTTGTGGCGGCATGGAATAGCTGTTGGTGCGGTTGAGAAAGTCGCTCTCGAAAAAGCTCACGCGATCCTTGCAGTCGGCGGTCGGTGACAGGCTCTTGCAGACGCGATCCTGTTCGATCAGCACGATCTCCTTGGTTTCGCCGGACTGCGTCAGCGATCGCACCTCATAGCCGTAGTAATCGCCGCGTGTGAGGTTCATCGCGCCGCGATAGATCATGTCCTGCGACTGAGTGGAGGATGAGCTGAAAGTGTTGCCACAAGCGGTGTAGATCGTGCTGCCGTCTTCGGCAAACCAGAGGTCGCCACACATCGCATAGTCACCGTGGTAGGGCGAATCGTAGAGATAGGCGACCCCACCACTTACCGGAGCGGAATATTTTTCGATGTCGGAGGGTGACAGCCCGTTGTTGGCCCCGTATATCACGCTGCCGGAGGGGTGCAGCCTGCCCTTGGTGTCGGCGTAGATGGTGCGCCCGCTGTTGAGAGTTTCGGTGTTGGTCGCGATGTGCACGGTATGGATATTGACGTGCTGGTCGGTCTTCGGAAACACATGCACGTAACCGTTGCCGTCGAGCACTAGATCGCCCACCCGGGCCGAGACGTTTAGCGTCCGCCCGCTCAGGCTGCTGGTTGCGCCCGCAGGCAGCAGATCGACCACGGTGATCAGCGCGTCGTGGCCGACGGCAGCACTGCGCCCATCCGGACTCACCGAGACCGCTGTCGGGAGCTTGCTGAGGTTGATCCTCGACGTTGTGCCGTTGGCGGCATTGACTACGTAGAGCGCATTGCGCGGGGTTGTCGAGACAATCACCAGCGATTCGAGCGCAGTGCTGTACTCGGCGTCCACCACGTCATACCCCAGCCGGGAGGAGCTGGCGATCGGCAGTGGCGGGGCTGCGGGCTGCTCGACCTCATAGCGGGTGAAGAAGCGCAGCGGCGAGCCCTGCACCGGCTGGTTGCAGGCGGTGTCGTAGCAGACCTGCAACTGGGTTTCGTCGTCGTAGCTGCCAATGGCGAGATCGGCGGGTGCCTTGAAGCTGATCTGCACTTGTAGGGTGCTGGTGTTGATGGTCTGGCTTTGCGCCAGTGACACGCCGTTGCTGCTGTGCTGCACGCGCACGGTGAGGCCGCCGGGCGGCGGGTTGTCGATGAAGACCATCGGCTCGAAGCGGGGTGCCGGATCGCCCTGTGCGGCAGTGGTGCTGTGATTGGTTTCCGCGCTGCGAATCGAGGTTTGTCCGTTGCCCGAAGCACCGCTGCTGCTGACGATGTAGGTGACGCTGATGATGAGCGGGCTGCCCTTGAACTGGCGCTTGCACTCGGCGTCATAACAGGCCACCACCGAGACGAAATCCTGGTAGACCCCCGGTGAGAGGCTGGCAGCTGGCTTGAAGCTGATCAGCAGGTTGGCGGCAGTGTCGGAGAGCGGGATGAGCTGTGCGCTGTTGATACCGTTCTGAGTGAAGGCGACGCCCGATTCAAAGCCATCTTGTGGTGGATTGCTGACGCTGAGGAACACGGTCTCCTGTGGCGAGGCATTGGCCTCCTGCGAGCGCGCCGTCACCGTCATCGTTGAAGCGCTGAGCACCGATTCGGGCTGGTTGCCACCACCACCGCAAGCCGACAGCAGCAGCACCGCGATGGCGGCGAGTGATTTGATCTTCATGCGAATGCCCTTCTGATTTTTTTTGGAATGCCCCGTTACCGTTATACAACAAACGCAGGGTTGCCTTTATGGTTGACCGGCGCCGCACACAATCACGCGCTGAAATAGCAGTGGCACAGGCAGATGTCGGTGGCTGAGTTGCAGGGTAACGTCGCCCACATTGCGGCGTTGACCTGCGTCCGGTGAAGATGGTGTCAACCCTTACCTGCACGTGACCCGATGGCCAGTAGCTTTTTTGCCCTGTTCGATGACATCGCCACTGTGCTCGACGACGTGTCGGTGATGACCAAGGTCGCCGCCAAGAAGACCGCCGGCGTGCTGGGCGATGACTTGGCACTCAACGCCCAGCAGGTGTCCGGTGTGCGCGCCGACCGCGAGCTGCCGGTGGTGTGGGCAGTGGCCAGAGGCTCGGTGCGCAACAAGCTGATTCTGGTGCCTGCGGCCCTTGCCATCAGCGCACTGATTCCCTGGGCGGTGGTGCCGCTGCTGATGCTCGGCGGCGCCTACCTGTGCTTCGAGGGCTTCGAGAAGATCGCGCACCGGCTGCTGCACAGCAAGGCGGAGGACGCGGCCCATCAGGCCGAGCATGTACAGGCGCTCGTCGATCCCGCCATCGACCTGGTCGCCTTCGAGCGCGACAAGGTGAAGGGAGCGGTGCGCACCGATTTCATCCTCTCCGCGGAGATCATCGTCATCTCGCTCGGCACGGTGGCGACCGCCTCGCTGCTCAACCAGCTGGCGGTGCTGGCGGGTATATCGGCGATCATGACCGCGGGCGTCTACGGCCTGGTCGCGGGCATCGTCAAGCTCGACGACGCGGGGCTGTATCTCAGCCAGAAAAGCAGCGCGGCGGCGCGTGCCTTCGGGCGTGGCCTGCTGGCTGTAGCACCCTGGTTGATGAAGACCCTGTCGGTCGTGGGCACGGCTGCCATGTTCATGGTTGGCGGCAGCATCCTCAGCCATGGGGTGCCGACGCTGCATCACGCCATCGAGGCCGCCGCACAGTGGACGGCAGCGGTGCCGGGGATCGGCGGCCTGCTGGCGGCTCTTACGCCGACCCTGCTCGATGCGATGGTCGGCATCGTTGCCGGCGGAATGGTGCTGCTGCTGGTGACCGCCGGCCAGCGCCTGTGGAAAAACCTGCGCCCCCAAACAGAGCTGATGCGATGACACCCAACCCCGCCTATATCGCTGCCCTACAGCAGAGCGTCAGGAATGCGCCGTATCCGGCATTGATCGGCATGACGCTGGCCGACATCGGTTTCGACAGCTGTCGCATCGAGCTGACGATTGCCGAGCGGCACCTGCAACCGTTCGCCATCGTCCATGGCGGCGTGCTCGCCACGCTGATCGACACCGCCACCTTCTGGGCCGGGTTTCTGCGCCTGCCGGAAGACGCCGGCATGGTCAACGTCGACCTCAAGCTGAACTACCTGAAGGCCGTCAGCCAGGGGGTACTGCGCGCCGAGGGTCGCTGCCTGCGTGCCGGCCGCGTGATCAGCTACGCCGAGGCCAGCATCTATGACCAGGCCGGCGAACTGGTCGCGCACGGCACCTCCACCCTGATGGCATTGCCCAGCAAGGGCCTGAAGCTGGGTGTGGCGAAGTTTCTGGACGAGTCGCTCAGCGCACGCTGAGCGCGCTGCGGCGGCGCAGCGCGCCCAAGGCCAGCAGCAGGCTGCCGAGCCCCAGAGCGCCGCCGCCGCCGGTACTGCCCGGCTCCGGGCTGCCGGCGCTGCTGCCACCGGGGACCACACTGCCGCCGCTGGCCGGCGGACTGCTGGTCTGGCTGGCATCGAGGCCATCCAGCGTCTGGGTGCCGCCGACCGGATCCAGCCAGCTGCTCAGGCTGGTGAGCGGAGTGTCGAGATCGAAGAAATTGGCGTGCATCCGGCCATACCAGTCGGGGTCCTGGGGTGCCTCGCAGGACGAAGCCCCGCCGGAGAGTTGCCCCACCAGCCGGTGCTCGCGGTTCCATAATCCGGAGCCGGACGAGCCGCCCTCGGTGACACCGCGGTCCCAGCTGGCGACCATGATGTGGGTGGGGGTCAGCATCGATTGCGTGGTGCCGGGCTGCTCGCCGTAGGCGCTGATGAAGGTGGCGTTGAAGTCCATGCTGATGCGCTTCTCGTCGCCGTTGGGGTGATGGATGCTGGTGACCCCGACCGGGGCTGTGTCGCGGTTGTCCCAGCCGGCGTAATAGACCCCAAACGCCGGGTCGGGCCGGGTCAGCAGCCGCATCAGCGTGAAGTCGGAGCCCAACTCTGTGGCGCCGCCAGAGCCGGCCATGTACAAGGCGCCGATCTGGCTCTGGTCCAGCGAGCCGTCGGGCGTACCGCCGCAGCGGCTGGTCTGGTAGTTCCAGTAGAACACCGTCGTCGCCGCCTCGGCGGCGGTGGTCACGCAATGGTTGGCAGTGAGGAAATACGGCGTCAGGTCCCGCGCCGAGTTGTTCACCAGCTGGCCGCTGCAAAGCAGGGCACCGCCGATGGTGTAGCGCGCGACGCTGCGGATGTCCTGGCGCCAGTCATCGCCGTCCGAGCACACCACGTCGATGTTGCAGCTGCCGGATTTGGCCACGGCGCCATCCTTGGCGCCAAAGCCGCGAAAGCCATGGTTGACGCTGCCCAGCGTCAGTCGCAGCGCCTCCCGCGAGGCGGCCGGCAGCCGCAGTTCGATCACTGCCTCGCTGCTGCGCAGCACGGGCGTCCACAGCTGGCCCAGGGCGTTGTATTCACTGCCATAGGGACCGAGCAGGACGCTGCCATCGGCGGCGGCAATGCGCAGCGTCGCACCCGCCGGCAGCTGGTAGCTGGTGAAGCCGAAATTGAGCGAGCTGGCATTGGCGGAATGCACCGCGAGCTGCCAGACCGCGCTGCCATCGGCAGCCGTGCTCCATTGGCCCTGGCGGGAGGGCGTCACCGCCACGGCCACTGGCACGGCGAAACGGAACGGCTGCGGCCCTGGCCTGAGCGCATCGGCGGCGAGTGCTGCGCTAACGTCGACGACCGGCAGTTCCAGCCTGGGTACCGCCGCCTGCGCCACGGCACTGGCACACACCAGGGTCAGTGCGGCGAGTGCGCTTGCAAGGGGCCTGTTCATCGGATGCTCCGTGGTCAATGCGAAATCGAGTTGATTAACGTGCGCTGACCGGGATGGTGTACCAGTACCGCCCGCCGTGCCCGAATGGTTCGCCGCAGAAAGACTGGGAGACAGCTGCATTTGTTCAGTGAGCAGCCATCGAAAAATCGAATAATCGTCTTACGCGGCTGAATCATTACAGCTTCCAAATCAACGGAGTGGATTGCGATGAACGTCAAATATTGGGTTACCACCGCCACCTTCAGTTTCAGTGCGGCCTTGCTGGCGCTGCCGGTGTCTGCGCAGACGGCATTCGCGCAGGTGCCCCAGCTCTATGGCTACCCGCAAACATCCGGTGAGCTGGTCAAAACCGCCAGCGCATCGCCAGCGGGCAGAAAGGCCAAGTCCAAGGCCAGGTCCGGCCGCCGCCTGTCAAAAGCGACATTGAGTGCGCTGAAACCGCAGAATGGCCAGCTTGCGCCGCCCGGATCGGCTCGCCCGGCGGACGGCTCGCTGGCTGCAGCCATGGGGCAGGACACCAGCAGCGGCCTGCGCGAGCCGACGCCAGTGTCGGCAGTGGTCACTGATACCTCGACGACCTCCCTCAATATCGACGTCAAGCCGACCGGGCTTTTGTCCAGTGAAGAGCCTGCACCGGTAGCTGCCTCGGCCACCGCCAATCAGGCTGGCACTGAAGCGCAGGCTGCGGCCAGCAGTAGTGAGGTTGATCTCGGCCAGGAATCGGTGTCGGTCATCGACCGTTTCTCCAACAAGCCGAAGGCCAAGCAGATCACCAATGGGCCTCTGCGGTTGCGCATGCATGACAAGGCGCTACGCGCCTCGGTGCAGATTCCGCTCACCGGCAACTGATGTTGCCAAGCTGTCGCTGACGCTCGCAGGCCTCCTGCCAGCGCAGCAGATCGCGCTCGTAGACATCGAACACGCAGTGCGGGGCGCAGTCGCTGTGGCAGCAATCGGCCTCGGTCGGTGGTTGCGGTCGGGGCTCGGCTGGCGCAGGCGAGGGCGCGGGGGACGAATCAGTCGCTGCCGGCATCGGCCGTCGCCTTGAGCTGCTGGAACAGCGCCCGGAACTGGCGGCCCTTGACCGCCACCGTGCCGGCATGTGCGGCCTCGGCGGCGGCGGCGGATTCTTCCTTGCGGGTGTTGCGGATCAGGGTGCGCAGGGCGCGGGTGTCGCTGCCGGGGTAGCGCGCGCACCACTCGGTGAGTGCTGCATCATCGGCCAGCAGCCGGTCACGCCACTGCGATAGATCAGGAAACCCTTTTGCGGCCTGCGCCTGCCCGCGGCGAAATGATTCCAGCTCGGCACGAAACGGTTCGACATTGACGTGCTGCAACAGCTTGCCGATGTAGCCCGCCTGTCGCTTGCGCGCACTCATGTTGGTGATGCGCGCCAGCTCGTCGAAGGCATCGCGCAGCCCCTCATTCATTTCAATGCGCGCAAAGCGTTCGTGCGGCAGTTCCAGCAGGGCTTGGCCAAAGTCCTGCAGGTCGTGCATCTCATCCTTGACGCGGGTCTTGCTCGGGCCGGGCTCGGGTTCGGGCAGTCCCTCGGTCTTGATGTCGTAGCCGAAGCGGGTCATGCGCGTTCACCGCGCTGTGTGCCGCAGGCCAGCCGCATGGCTTCAAACCCAAAAATAAGTTGATTCACGCGTGGCTCCTGACCCGCTACAGCGCCGTATTTTACGCGCTGTGGCGACGACGACGGCCGATGCCGAACAGTGCAAGGCCCATACTCGTCAGCCAGGTAAAGCTGCCGCCGCTTGTGCCAGCGGCACTACTGCCGGTGCCATTGCTGCCGCCGGTGCTGCTGCCGGACTTGCCCCGATACGCCGCCACATAGGGTGCGGCCTCGCGCATGGCGCGGGCGTTGTTGGCCTGCGTGGCTTCAACGCCATCCACGCCAACAGCGCCGCAGGTCTGGCCATCCAGCAACAGATCGGGGTTGGTGATCAGCTCGCTGCGGCCGCCGCCGGGGCCGATCCCTAAGCTCCACATCAGCGAGAAATAGCGCAGGCCATTGGCATTGGCGCAGGGCAGGGCGTGGGCATAAGGCTTCCAGTAGGCAAAGCCTGCCGAGCCAGCATAGTCGTGGCCTGCGGCCAGCGAGTGGCCCAACTCATGGGCAAACACATCGTCGAAGCAACTGGCGTTGCTGCCTTCGGCCGGGGCCAGGCCGGCGACATTAAAAGCATCCCGCTCCGCATTGATGTTGTCGGGCGGATCGCTGCGGGTGAAGCCGTTGAAGCCGGAACTCAAGCCGCAGAGATCGGCATTGCCATCCTGCGAGCGCAGCAGCATCACCAGATCGGCGTTGTTGCGGTTGCGCAGTGCCGTGACCTGCGGATGGCCAACCATCGACGACAGATTGTCGTAGAAGCCGCTGCTTTCGTCGGTGCCGGCATAGGGCTCAACCCCGGCCAGCCGGTAGCGCACCGGTACCGCGCTGGTTTGCAGGTAGGCGCTGGCAAGAAACACCAGACGCTGTGCCTCGGCCTCCACCTTGAGCGGCGCGATGCGCTGGGCATAGAGCGGCGTGTAGAGCACCAGCACGCTGATCTCAAAGAGGCCGTCGGCCTCGGGGCCGGTGGTGGCTGCCACGCTGGGTGTGGCGCGCGGTGCGGGCGGAGCCAGTGCGTCGGTCTTGGTCGATTCGCTGCGCGCCGGCGCCCAGTACTGTCGACCTTGATACGACACCAGCTCGTCATGGCCCGAGCGGCCATAGACATCGGCGCTGAGGATCTGCCCACCACTGACGAAGCCATAGAAACGCAGATCACCATTGCTTGAGCGGGCCACCGTGCCCACCTGTCCCTCGCCGTAATACGTCTGCTGCCCCATCAGGCTCGCAGTGGTGCCGTCCGGCAGCGACAGCTGAACTGGCTGGCCTGCCGTGCTCAATGCCGCTGCCGACAAGGCGGCGGGCACCGCCGTCAGCGGCAGCTGATTCAGCACGGGCAGAGTGAAAGCCGCTGCGGGCAGCAGCAGCGCGCAGGTCGTGAGCAGGGCGCGAATCAGCTTCATCAAAGACCTCTGTAGGGCTGCGATTGCAGAGATAACGGCTGGGCCCCCGTTTGGCGGACAAACCCGGGACCTATTCAGCGTCGGCACGACTGTTGCGGTGCATGATGTGTTGCGGCGACTGCACTTCGCTGCGCCTTCACCACCTGAGTCTCCCCATGCAATTCCGTATCGGCTTCGAGCTTGTCTATGCCTGCCCGCAGCCCACGCCCATGATCGTCACCCTGGGCGTGCATCACTCCCGGGTATCCGACCTGATACGCCCCGACCACCTCATCACCCAGCCGGCGCTGCCGCTCAGGGGCTATCGCGATGGCTTCGGCAACTGGTGCAATCGCGTGGTGCTGCCCGAGGGGCGCACCACCTTCACCGTGGATGCGCTGATTCACGACAGCGGCCTGCCTGACCCGGTCGACCTCGGAGCGCAGCAGCATCCGGTGCAGGACCTGCCGGAGGAGACGCTTGTGTATCTGCTCGGCAGCCGCTACTGCGAGACCGACCGTTTCTACGACATTGCCTGGCAGCACTTTGGTCATGTGCCCCCCGGCTGGGCGCGCGTGCAGGCGATCAGCAATTTCGTCCATCAGCGCATCGCCTTCGGCTATGAGCACGCCAGTCCCGGCAAGACCGCCTGGGATGCCTACCATCAGCAGCGCGGCGTCTGCCGCGACTATGCGCACCTCGCCATCACGCTCTGCCGCTGCCTCAACATGCCGGCCCGCTACTGCACCGGTTACCTGGGCGACGTGGGTACGCCGCAGCCCTGGGGTGCGGGCGATTTCGCCGGCTGGTTCGAGGTGTTCCTGGGCGGCCAGTGGCATACCTTCGACCCCCGCAACAACGCCCGCCGCATCGGCCGCGTGCTGATCGCCCGTGGCCGCGATGCTGCCGACGTCGCCATCACCACCAGCTTCGGGCCGGCAACGCTGGAGAGCTTCAAGGTGTGGATGGATGAGGTGATGTGTTCCGAAGCCCTGGCGGCCTGAACTGGCGGCGGAACTCGATGCCGGCTGCGCCGATGATGTCGTGCGCGCCAAACCAAATATGACTTATGCCCGATACGGGGGGTTTACCTTGGGGTAACCCCAAGGCTTAAGGTGCGGCTCTGTCCAGCTAATGCACCCCATGCGCAACGCCCTCGCCCTTGTTCTAGCCCTCAGCCTGTCGTGGATCACCACCGGCTATGCGTGCCAGATGGGCGAGCGCACGCTGGCAGATTGCTGCTGTCCCCAGGACGGGCACCGCGATGCGGTTTCCGAGACAACCAGCCAGTCGGCTCCCAGCCTCGATGCAAGCACCTGCTGCGACTTGCTGGCCGCTTCGGCCGCGGATGCGAAATGGCCGGGATTTACCGCGACGCCGGCCCTGCTCGATTTACCCGATCTGCTGGGTCCATCCGCATTTTCGCGGCCGCGTGCAGCCGGTGGCGTGCACGCTGCCGATGTCAAGCGCCAGCAGACATCGGTTGCTGGTTTCGGCAGCCGCACCTATCTATTGACCGCACGCCTGCGGCTTTAACGGCCGCCCACCAGTGCGCCCCGCACTGGTGGCTCATGACTGATCGCAGCCATCCGGCTGCGTCCCCCTGGTTTCGTCATTGAGAGGCACACCATGTCCCACATCATCCCCATTCGCATCCTTGCCCGCCCGCTCGCTGCGGCCCTGCTGACGATCAGCCTCATCGCTACCGCGAGCGCCCGGCCGGCTGATCCGGGCTGGTCACCGCTGCAAACCGTATCGAAGGGCGAGCCCTCAGATCAGCTGCTTGTTGAAGGGCCATTCAAAGGGCCGCGCAACTCGATTCCGTCCCTGATCCGGCACCAGACAGTGCCGTCGCTGGTGCCGCAGACCCAGGCGCTGCGCCAGGTCGGACCCCGCAATACCGTTGCGCTCAGACCGTGAGCGTGCAGGCCCCAGGCAGTCGATGCCTGGGGCCGTCACCCGAACGGTGCTGGTGCTGATCGACCCCGAGGCCAATTGAAGAGGTTCACAGGCAGCACGGGCCTGCCGTTCGACAACCGCCAAAGATTTAGGCTTTGACGACCACCGGAGCTTGCCATGCAGGGACTGACTGTTACCCAACTCGCCCGTGCCGCCGATGTCGGTGGCGAGACGGTGCGTCATTACGAGGCCCTGGGCCTGTTGCCGGCGCCTCAGCGCACCGCCAGCGGCTACCGACTTTTCAGCCGGGATGCGGTGCCGCGCCTGGCCTTCATCCGCCGCTCGAAAGCGCTGGGATTCACGCTGCCAGAGATCAAGGAACTGCTGAACCTGAGTGATCTGCGTCAGACCGACTGCAACACCGACATGCTGCGCTTGCGGGAGGCGGCGACCGAGAAGCTCCAGGTCATCGACGGCAGAATCAACGAACTCAAAAGCATCCGCCAGGGCCTGCAGGACCTGATTTCATCGTGTCCCGGCAAAGGCCCGCTGGCGAACTGCCCGATTCTGTCGGCGCTGTCCGTCACCACCACCGACCCGCACAGGTCTGCCGACCTGCCTCTGTTGTCGTTGAAAGACTGCTGAGTGCAATGCCTGAAATGCGACGGCGGCCGCAGAGGCTGCTGGCTGCTCCGTGTCCCGCGTCACCGGCCGGCGATCTGCATCGGATCGAGGTCGAGCAGGCACACCCGCAACTCAGTAGGCCTTGTCGATCTGCCGGATGCCTTCGAGATGTGACTCGATCAGCGGCAGTTGGGCAGCGGCAAACCGGGCCACCGCGGTATCTTGCAGTTGCTGGGCTTTGCGAAACTTGCCGACATCGCGCTCATGGTCGATGCGGATCGAGCGGATGAAGGCCCGGTCGAACTTCTCGCCGCTCTCTTCCAGCAGGTTCTTCAGGCCATCGCGTTTGTCGGCACCAATGACGATCGGAACCGTGACGCGCGAGGCGGCCGCCAGCGCGTTCAGCTGTTTCAGCAGCAGGGTCTGTTCGCGCATCATCCGCTCGCCGTATTCGCGGATGGCGGGCCGGGTGCCACGCTCGGCGGCAAGCTTGCCTTCCTCGAAATCCATCAGCCGCGCGTCGACCATCTCGACGATGAACACCGAGGCCGCATCGCTGACCCGCAACGGGATCGACTGGTTGACATCCTTGGCGTGCTCGACGCTGTCGGGGCCGGGTGCGGCGCAGCCGATCAGGCCGGCAGCGAGGGCGAACAATGCGGCGGCGCAGATCGGGGCGTGCATGTGCGGTCTCATCGACAGACGGACTCGCAGGCTAGCCGGCGCGGCGGTACCGGCCATGAATGCGAGGCGGCGCGACAAGCCTCACGCTGGCCACAGCCAGGCAAAGACGGCTGCGGTGAGCAGGGCATAGATCAGGCTGTCGAGTGCATCCCTCGCCACCGCGCCCCAGGGCCTGCCCATCCAGATGCCGTTGATGAAGCTGCCACCGGCGTAGGTCATGAAGGTGACCACCGCAAAAAAATGGAAGACCTTATGCGGGTCGGCGCCGCGCGGCAGCAGCGTGCAGGACAGCCCGGCAGCCAGTACCGCCACCATCACCGCGAAGCCAAACCATTGACCGAGGGTGGCACCCATGTTGGGCATGCCGTTGGCACGCACGACCAGCGTGGCGACCGGGCCGTCGGCGAATTTCTGCTGCGCCGCGGGTGATTGCATCTCCTTGTGGCCATCGCAATGCGGCATCACGTACTGGCCGGGTGCGAGGTTCGCACTCCGTACCGCGGCGCGCACCTCATCCTCGTTGGGCAGCTTGCCGTATTCGCTTTTGTGCCACTGCAACACCATGTGGATGAGGCTGGAGGCGATAAACACCAGCACGGCGGAGAGGATAACGGGCATCCAGAGCGAGGCGAGGGAGAGCATGTTGGGACTCCTGGTGGGCCGCCAGCGGCAGCGATGGATCGAGTTTGCCATCGCCAGCGCCGATAGTTGCGCTGTCGTCGTCGGGCTTGCCGGTCGACCAGACCCGGAGCCTGCCGGCCAGAGCCTTGGCATTCATGTTGCTTGGTGTTGGACATCCGCTGGCAAGAAGTCGGCCGCAATTTTCCAGTCCACCGAGTGCGATCCAATGATGGAGCGTCTGCGTGTAGCAACCAGGCCGATGATCTGTGCGCTGTGCCTAGGCCTGCCGGTATTGGCGCTGGCGCAGGCTCCCGCGGCGCCGTTCGTGGTCAGCGCCGACAAGATCAGCGCCGGCGACACCGCCTGGATGCTGGCGGCCACCGCGCTGGTGCTGCTGATGACCATCCCGGGCCTGGCGCTGTTCTACGCGGGGATGGTGCGCAAGAAGAATGTGCTGTCCACCGCGCTGCAGAGTTTCGCCATCTGCGGACTGGTGACGGTGCTCTGGGTGGTGGTGGGCTACAGCCTGGCGTTCACGCCCGGCTCGCAGTTCATCGGCGGCTGGGAGCGGGTGCTGCTGCACGGCCTCAGCTATGTGAAGAACACCGGCGAGCTCAGCGTCAGCCATCTGGCGCCGAGCATTCCGGAATCGGTCTACGTGATGTTCCAGCTCACCTTCGCGATCATCACCCCGGCGCTGATCACCGGCGCGTTTGCCGAGCGCATCAAGTTCGGTACCATGCTGGCGTTCATCCTGCTGTGGACCCTGCTGGTCTACGTGCCGGTTGCGCACTGGGTGTGGGAGCCCACCGGCTGGCTGGCGGCACTGGGTGTGCTGGATTTCGCTGGCGGCACCGTCGTGCATATCAATGCCGGTGTCGCAGGACTGGTGTGCGCCTACCTGCTGGGGCCGCGCAGCGGCTACGGGCGCGAGGCTTTCCTGCCCTATAGCCTGGCGTTCACGCTGGCCGGGGCCTCGCTGCTCTGGGTCGGCTGGTTCGGGTTCAACGCCGGCTCCGCAGTGGCGGCGGACGGTCGCGCCGGCATGGCGATGCTAGTGACCCAGATCGGTGCTGCGACCGCCTCGCTGGCCTGGATGGCGGTGGAACGGCTGCGTCGCGGCCACGCCAGTCTGCTCGGCGGCTGCTCCGGTGCGGTGGCCGGCCTGGTCGCCATCACGCCGGCTTCGGGCTTCGTCGATGTGCAGGGCGCCTTGATCATCGGCGCTGCCGCCGGGGTGCTGTGCTACTGGGGTGCCACCGGGCTGAAATGGACCATGGGTGCGGACGACACCCTGGACGTGTTCGGCATCCACTGCATCGGCGGCCTGACCGGTGCGGTGCTGACCGGCGTGCTCGCCAACCCCGACATCGGCGGTGTCGCCGGCAACCCGCTGATCCAGGCGCTCGGCGCCTTGGCGGTGCTGCTCTACAGCGGCGTGATGAGCCTCGTGATCCTGCTGGCACTGAAGTTCACCATGGGGCTGAGGGTGAGCCCCGATGACGAAGAAGTCGGCCTCGACATCAGCCAGCACGGTGAGGCGATCGAATAAGGGAGCACTCCATGAGCGATAGCGAACGCTTTGCACTGGCAGCCCGACTCTATTCCGCGCTCAAGCGCAGCACCGGGCGGGTGATCGACGTGCTCTGGCTATTGCAGAACGAGATCTACGCGCAGGAGGTGATCCGTCTGGCCCGCGCCGGCGATGGCGAGTGCGCTGACCTGGCCATCCGCTTTGAAGCACAGCTGCGCGGTGATCGCCCACGCAGCGCCAGCCATGCCCCGACGCCGCCGGCACCGGCCGGCCCCTTGGCGGCGACCGGCACGCACTACGTACGCGGATTGCGATAGCCCTAAGACGAACAGCTGACCTCGATGTGCCGCGCCTCCGGCGGCGGTTCGGCGGCATAGGCCTCGGCGCCAGCCTGTTCGGTGAACGGCTGCGACAGCACCTGCCGCAGCGCATCGATGCCCTGAAAATCTCCTGCCTGGGCCTCAGCAATCACCTGCTGCGCCAGATGATTGCGCAGCACGTACAACGGGTTCACCCGGTTCATCGCCAGCGCGCGGCTGGCATCGTCGGACTGCTCTTGGCGCAGCCGTGCCCGGTAGTCGGCAATCCAGGCGTCGAAGCCCAGCGGATCGGCACAGTGGTCCCGGCCGGCATCGGGAGTATCGGCGCTACTGCTGACGCCAGCCAGCCGCCGGAACGACAGCGTGAAATCGGCATGGCTGCGATGCAGCAGCGTCAGCCAGCGGTTGATCAGCTCGGGGTCGTCGCTGCGCGCTTCCCGCAGGCCGAGTTTCAGGCGCCACAGCTTTTGTGATTCGGCGGCGTAGACAGGACCATAGGCATCGAGAATCGCGGTGCCGCGCGCCACTGCGGCTTCGCCATTGGCATCCAGCAGCGGCAGGCAGGCGTTGAGCAGCTGCGCGCAGTTCCACTGTCCCACCTGCGGCTGCTGGAGATAGGCGTAGCGACCGCTCTGGTCGGTGTGGTTGCAGATGTGGTTGGCGTCGAAACCGTCGATGAAGCCGAACGGGCCGTAGTCGAGTGTTAAGCCCAGGATGGAGAAATTGTCGGTGTTCATCACGCCGTGGCAGAAGCCCACCGACTGCCATGCCGCCATCAGTCGCGCCGTGCGCTCGATCACCTCGGTCAGCCAGCCGGCGCGGTCGTCGACCAAGGCCGGAAAATGGCTGGCGATCACCTGGTCGGCCAGCGTCCGCAGCCCGTCGACGTCGTCCAGATGCGCCAGCCATTCGAAATGCCCGAAGCGGATGAAGCTGGGCGCCAGCCGGGTGACCACCGCCGCCGTCTCCACCGTCTCGCGCTGCACCTGCAGCGGCGAGCCGACCAGCGCCAGCGCCCGCGTGGTGGCAATGCCCAGGCCGTGCATGGCCTCGCTGCACAGGTATTCGCGGATCGACGAGCGCAGTACCGCGCGGCCATCTGCGCCACGTGAATAGGGGGTGCGCCCGGCACCCTTGAGCTGCACCTGCCAGGCCGGCCCTTGCGGCGGCTGCAGGCTGCCGAGGGTGATGGCGCGGCCGTCGCCCAGCCTTCCGGCCCAGACCCCGAACTGGTGACCGCCGTAGGCGGTGGCGGTGGGGATCGCGCCCGCGGGCAGCGCGTTGCCGGCCAGCACCGCCAGCAGCGCAGGGCTGTCGCGGTCGCCGGCACCGAGGCCCAGCAGGGTGGCTGCCTCGTCACTCCAGGCCAGCAGCGCGGGTTGCGGCAGCGGCTCGGGTTCGACGCGCGGAGTCAGTGCTGCGGGCAGGCCGGTGGCGGCTGCCTTCCAGGGCTGGCTGGATATCAAGATGCCGCCACCAGACACTGGTTCTTGCCGCTGCGCTTGGCGCGATACATCGCCGTGTCGGCAGCGGTGAGCAGGGTGTCGTACTCCTGCGCATGGTCGGGGAACAGGGCCAGTCCGATGCTGCCGCCGATGCGAACCTCCACCACCTGTCCCTGCTTGTCCAGCGAGAACGGGATGCCGAGCTGCTGGCACAGCTGCTGGCCGAGCAGATGTGCCTCCTCCACATCACCCACCATTTCGAGAATGATCGCGAACTCGTCACCGCCCAGCCTGGCCACCGTATCGCTGCGGCGCACGCCGTCCTGCAGGCGGCGGGCGATCTGCTTCAGCAACTCGTCACCGACGTTATGGCCATGGCTGTCATTGACCGGCTTGAAGCCATCGATGTCGACGTACAGCAGCGCGAACCGGCTTTCGTTGCGGCGGCTGCGGTCGATGGCGGTATCCAGGCGGTCGTGAAACAGCAGGCGATTGGCCAGGCCGGTAAGCACATCGTGATGGGCCAGGTGATGCACCTGCCGCTCGGCATCCTTGAGCTGGCGGTTGAGATCGAATTGCTGTTCGAGCGCGGTCTGCAGTTGCAGCTTGGCGCGATGCAGCTCCAGGAAGATGCGCACCTTGGACAGCAGGATCTGGTCATTGAGCGGCTTGCTGATGTAGTCCACGGCACCCGAGTGGTAGCCGCGCAGCTGATGCAGGTCGTCGCCGTAGGCAGCAGTGACGAAAATGATCGGCGTCTGCCGGGTGGTCTCCTCTTCCTGCAGCAGGGCGGCAACCTCGAAGCCATCCATTTCCGGCATGTTGACGTCGAGTAGGATCAGTGCGAAGTCATGGTCGAGACAGGCCGCCAGTGCCGCAGCACCGCTGGCGGCTTCGATCAGTTCGGCGTCCACCTTCTTCAGCAGCCGACGCATCACCAGGAGGTTGGCGGGGGTGTCGTCGACGGCGAGAATCTTGGCGCGCGGTGCAGGGGTCATGGAGTGCAAAGGCGGTTGAGCAGGGGGGCGATGGCAGCCAGCGGCAGGATGTGATCGGCCCCGGCCAGCTTGATCGCGGCAGTCGGCATGGCGGCAGCCTGGGCTTCCGCAGGATTCTGCACGATTCCCAGGCCATGTCGCTGACGGATGGCCTTGAGTCCGGCGGCACCGTCGTCGTTGGCGCCGGTCAGCACGACGCCGATCAGGCGCTGCAGATAGGCCGTCGCGGCCGATTCGAACAGCACGTCGATGGACGGCCGGCTGTAGCAGACGCGGTCATCGACCGACAGCGCGAAACAGCCATCCGCTTCCACCAGCAGGTGGTAGCCGGCAGGTGCGAGATAGACGATACCCGGCAGCGGCCGGTGACGCTCCTCGGCTTCCAGCACCGGCAGGGCGGATTTCAGCATCAGCACCTCACGCAGCATGTCGACATCCTCGCTGCCGGTATGGCAGACCACGATCAGCGGGCATTGCAGATTGCATGCCAGGCCGGCCAGCAGGGTGCCGAGCGCGGCCACGCCGCCCGCCGAGCAGCCGATCACCACGGCGGCCGGGACGAGGCCTTCAGCCATGGGCCGCCAGCCGGTAGATGCGGGCCTTGGCGTTGACGGTGGTGAACGCGGCTGCCGCTGGCGCAAAGTCCAGGCTCTCGCGATTGCCAAGGCAGAGAAAGCCGCCGCGCACGAGGCTGTCCCGGAACAGCCCCAGCACCTGGTTTTGCAGGGTGTTGTTGAAATAGATCATTACGTTGCGGCAGAGAATGAGGTGCGCCTCGCAGAACACGCCGTCGGCCGCCAGGTTGTGGTTGGCGAAATGGATGTTGCGACGCAGGGTGCTGTCGAGTTTTATCCGTTCGTAGCGCGCGTGGTAGTAGTCAGACAGCGTATGACTGCCGCCGGCGGCGAGATAGTTCTCGGAGTAGCTGCGCGCGTCCTTGATCGGGAATATGCCTTCCTGCGCACGTGCCAGTGCGGCATCGCTGAAGTCCGTGGCGTAGATCTGGGTGCGCTCGTAGAGCCCGGCTTCCTGCAGCAGAATCGCCAGCGAATAGACTTCCTCACCATGTGCGCAGCCGGCCTGCCAGATGTTGATGCGCGGGTACGAGGCAAGCACCGGAAACACCTCCTCGCGCAGCACCGCGAACACGCCGGGGTTGCGGAACATTTCTGACACCGGCACCGACAGTCCGCTGACGATGTCCGGCAGCGCGGCGTCATCGCGCAGCACGCGGCCGGTGAGCGCGCTCAGCGATTCATAGCCGCCTTTCTGCACCACCGATTGCAGCCGGCGCCTGAGCGAGGCCGGTGCATAACCGCTGAAGTCGTAGCCGTGACGCTGCTGCAGGGCGCGCACGAACAGCTCGACTTCGATGTCCTCCACTTCCGGGCGCGGGCTGCGGTCGTTCATGGCTTCAGCGGCTGGGCAGCCACACCCGCATCATCGAGAACAGCTGGTCGAGATCGATGGGCTTGCTGAGGTAATCGTTGGCGCCGGCCTCCAGGCATTTTTCGCGGTCGCCGCGCATCGCCTTGGCAGTCACTGCAATGATCGGCAGCTGGCGGTGCAGGGGGTTCTTGCGGATTTCGGCCATGGTCTGGTAGCCGTCCATGCCCGGCATCATGATGTCCATCAGTACCAGTTCGATGCCGCGATTCTCCTCGAGCTGCTTGACCGCCTTGTAGCCGTCCTGCGCCATCACCACGGTGAGCCCCTTGGCCCGCAGGGCTTTCGACAGCGCAAAGATGTTGCGCATGTCGTCATCCACTACCAGCACGCTGCGGCCGGTGAGGCTGCCATCCATTTCCCGCTGCGGGGCTGCCGGCGATTCGCGGATGCTGTGCAGGAACAGGCTGACCTCGTCGAGCAGCCGCTCGGGGCTGCGTGCACCCTTGATGACGATGCTGTCGGTGTACTGGCGCAGCCTGAGGTTTTCCTCGGCACTCAGCTCGCGGCCGGAATAGACCACCACCGGCGGCACCGAGGGCAGCGCGGCAGCGCGTTCGAGAAACTCGAAGCCGTTCATGTCCGGCATGCCGAGATCGAGAATCACGCAATCGAACGATTGCTGCGCCAGTTTCTCGAGGCCTTCGATGCCGCCGGCGGCCTCGCTGACTTCGACGTTGCTGCCGCCGATCAGCTTGCGCACCGCCAGCCGGGAGGCGCTGTCGTCATCCACCACCAGCACCTGCCGGGTGCTGCCTTCGGCAAAGTGCAGCAGCCGTTCGAAAGCAGTGCCCAGCGCCTCGCGGGTGACCGGTTTGGTGAGAAAGCCGACTGCGCCCAGTTCCAGCCCGCGGCTGTGATCCTCGGTGGCGGAGATGAAATGCACCGGGATGTGGCGGGTAGCGTGGCTGGCCTTGAGCCGCTCGATCACCGAGAAGCCGTCCATGCCGGGCAGCATCACGTCGAGCAGGATGCCGGTGGGACGGAACTGCGTGGCCAGCGCCAGCCCGGCTTCGCCGTCGCCGGCAAACAGCGCGCGATAGCCCTTGCGGCGGACCAGGTCCACGAGGATGCGGGCGAACGCGGGATCATCCTCGACGATCAGGATGACGGTCTCGCCGGGCTTCAACGTGTGACGGTCGTCCGCCAGCTCGATCACCGGCAGCGTCCGCCTTGCCGGTTTTGGCAGCACCTCAACCGGCGCGGCGGGGGGCGCCAATGCCGAGGCTGTGGTCGGCGTGACCCCGCTGCGTGGCAGGCCCTTGCGCTCCGGCAGCAGCAGGGTAAAGGTAGTGCCCACTCCTTCGGTGCTCTCCACCCGGATGTCGCCGCCGAGCAGCTTGGCCATGCCGCGTGCGATCGACAGCCCCAGGCCGGTACCCCCGAAGTGGCGGCTGGTGCTGCCGTCGGCCTGCTCGAAGGCCTGAAAAACTTTCTCGAACTTGTCCTTGGGGATGCCGACCCCGGTATCGATGACGCGGATCGCGATGTCGCCCTCGCGGCCGGCACCAGCTTCGGGACGGGTGATCTCCACCCGCACCGAGCCCTGGCGGGTGAACTTGAGCGCATTGCTCAGCAGGTTGTTGGCGATCTGCTCCAGCTTGCCGCCGTCGGTTTCGATCGCTGCCGGCAGGCCGGGTGCCACCTCGACGTGAAACTCCAGCCCGCGCTCCTTGGCGACATGCCGGAAATTGCGCGTGAGGGTTGCCGCGAAGCTCGCCAGACCGACCTCTTCCAGCACCAGATCCATCTTGCCGGCCTCGACCTTGGAGAGATCGAGAATGTCGTTGATGAGCCGCAGCAGATTGCTGCCCGACTCGTGGATGACCGTGGCCGATTCCACCTCGTCGGCGTCCAGATGACCCTCCTCGTTGTCGGCCAGGCCGCGCGAGAGAATCAGCAGGCTGTTGAGCGGCGTGCGCAGCTCATGCGACATGTTGGCCAGAAACTCCGATTTGTACTGGCTGGCGCGCGCCAGCTCGTCGGCCTTGTCCTGGGTTTCCTGCTGCAGCGATTCCAGCGATTTCTTCTGCTCGGCGAGGATGCCGCCCTTCTGCCGCAGCTCCTCGTTGGAAACCTGGAGTTCTTCCGACTGGATGCGCAGCTCTTCCTCCGAGGCGATCAGCCTTGCCGACTGCTGTTCCAGCAGCTGCGACTTGGCGTGCAGGCTTTCGTTGGTGGTGCGCAGCTCCTCCTGCTGGATGCGCAGTTCCTCGGTGGAGGCTTGCAGTTCCTCGCCCAGCGCCTGGCTCTCGTTCAGCAGGTCCTTGGTGCGCAGCGCCCTTTGCAGGTTTTCCAGCGACAGCGCGACGGTTGGCAGCAGCTCGTCGAGCAGCGCCTGATGCTGTGCGCTGAAGCGCCCGAAGCGGCCGAACTCGACGACCGCCAGCAGGCGCGTCTGGGTCTGCACCGGCAACAGGATGATGGTGTCGGGTACCGCCTCGCCGGTAGCGGAGTGGATATGCACATAGTCGGCCGGCACCTCGTCGATGACGATGGTCTTGCGCTCGGCTGCACATTGTCCGGTCAGCCCCTCGCCGAGCCGATAGCGGGTCTGCCCGTGCCGGGCCTGCCGGTAGCCATAGCTACCGATCAGGGTGAGCAGCTCGGCATGTTCGTCCAGCAGATAAAAAGCCGAAACCCCGCTGCCGAGCAGGGGTGCCAGCGCGGCGGTGAAGGTATTGGCAAACGCCTGGTGGTCTTCCGCAGCCTGCAACTGTTTGGCGATGTCACCGGCATGGCTCTTGACCCAGTTGCGCAGCTGGATATCGATCACCAGATTCTTGAACACCGACAGCGCCCGCGCTAGGGCACCAATCTCGTCGCGCCGGTCGGCACCCTGCACCTCGATGGTGCGGTCGCCATCGCTGAGCCGGGTCATCAGGCCGGTGAGGCTGACCAGCGGCCGCGTCACCAGGCTTTGCACCATCACCACCGACAGGATGACCAGTGCCAGACCGAATGCCGCACCCAGCACCGTGAACCAGTAGGCGAGCCTGACAATCCGCTCCAGCTTGGCGCTGCGCTGCTCCAGCAACTCGCGTTCAGTGGCTTGCAGTCGGCCAAGAACGGCCGTGATCGGATCAATGTAGTTCTTGTCCTTGGCGGCCCAGGCCTCCAGTTGCGCGCGCTGCTCGGGGGCCTTGGACTGCACCAGGGCTATGGCAGGCTCGACCACTTCGCTGTGCCAACGCTTGATCAAGTCTTCCATGCGGTCCAGCTGCGGTTGCTGGGCGGGGTTATCGCGGGTCAGTGCGCCCAGCTCGTCCAGGTGCCGGCCGATGTTTTCCCGCCCCTGACGGTACTGGTCCAGATACTGGCTCTGTCCTGTGATCTCGTAGTCGAGCAGTCCAGTCTGCTGGTTGATGACTCGGATCTGCAGGCTTTGCAGCTTGTCCAGCACCTCATAGGTGTGGATGGTCCAGCTACGAATATGCTTCTGCTCCGCCAGCACCCCCAGAAATGCCAGCCCGTTGCCGATGACCACCAGAAACAGCAGCACGAAAGCCAGCAACATTTTGCGCCGCACGGGCAGGTGGGCGAGCCAGCTGTTTTTTTGGAGTTCGGTGGTCATGGGCGGCGTTGAGCGTTGGCAGGATCGGCAGGCTTGACTGCCACCATCTGATAGTAACGGCTCGGCCGCGCGATCTTGGAAAATATCCACCCGCAGAACTTCACCAGCGTTGGCGATTTTCTTGTGGCATTGCAAGCTAAAACGGTGCAAAAAAATTCAACGGACAAATTTGTCAGCTGAGGCCTGCGGTATCCAGCTAAACGCCACAGTCACGCCTCCAACAAGGATCCGCGCGGACCGTATTCAGGTGGTAACTACTCCTTTCAGCAGGCCGACCCGTTTCGGCAATGGTAGGCGCGCACGCTTTATCCGCGGGTGCTGATGCGGCTGTGGTTCAGCAGCGGCGATCAACCTATCGACAGCCTTTGGCTGGAATCGCACCAGCATGTATCGAGACCGCAGCTAACCCTTCAAGACACGGCAGCGTGAACGATGTAGCCGCAGTGATCGAGAGCTTCGGCGATGGAGCCCATGGTGGTCGCGACATGACGAGATTGTCGAGCCGCGGCTTTTTGCCATATCCGCTGCCATCCGAACCCAGGAAGACACTCATGCAAGTCGATACCCCCAATCTCAGCAGTGCAGGACTGCAACGATTTCAAGCACTCGGCAACGAGGCGATCAATGCCGTGATCGAAATCTTTCACCGTCACTACGGCAGTGATTACGGCCAGTTCGGCGAGCGCAGCCTTGAGGAGTGCCGTGACGATCTGACGTTTCAGCTGGAGTTTCTACGGCCGGTGCTGGAGTTCGGCATCGTCCAGCCAATGGTGGATTACCTCCGCTGGTTTGCGCAGGTGCTTGCGAGTCGTGATGCGCCCGCCGATCACATCCCGATATCGCTGGCCGCGTTCGCCGATTTCTTTGCCGCGCACATGGAGGGCGAAGATGGCGAAATCGTTGTGACCGCACTGCGCCAGATCAAGCAACGGCTTATTGATGCCGGTAACAGCGAACCGTTCACCCCCACCCCTACCTCCGCGCTCGAAGCCTGGCCCGAATGCGAGGCGTTCGAGTCGGCGCTGCTACTCGGCGACCGGCGTACGGCTTTAGCCCTGCTGGAGTATCGCTTCGAGCGAGGATTCAACCTGGTGGATACCGAGGCGCACCTCATTCAACCTGCGCTGTACGGCATCGGCGATAAGTGGCAACGCAATGCTGTCAGCATCGCGCAGGAGCATATGGCCACCGCCATAGCGCAGTCGCTGATGACGCAGGGTCTGCTGAAGTCGATGGTGCCCCCCGCAAACGGCAGCAAGGTGTTGCTGGCTTGCGTCGAGGGCAACATCCACTCGGTCGGTTTGCAGATGGTTTCCGATGCGTTTCAGCTCGCGGGCTGGGACGTGCAGTATCTGGGGGCCAATGTGCCTCAAGCCTCCATATTGCAGCAGGTCGCCCTGTACCAGCCCAATCTGCTGGGCTTGTCGGTTTCGTTCCCGCAGCAGCTGGGTAAGGTCAGGCAGATCATCGCGAGGCTGGTTGAGTCGCATGGTGCTGCACGGCCGGCAGTGATCATTGGTGGACTCGCCATCAACCAGTTCAGCCGCCTGGCTGGCCAGCTCGGTGCCGATGCCTGGAGTCCGAATGCCCACTCGGTAGTGGCTTTCGCCAACAGCATCAACCGCCAGACAGCGGTGACATGAACCGCTTCGCGCCGGACCTCAACAGCCTGCTCACTGTGGTGGCCGCCGTGCTCAATGACGAGGGCGTGCTGCTGCAAGCCAATGCCGGTTTTCTGCGGCTGCTGCCTGCAAGCCATTCGATGCCGATTGGCTCCCGGCAGTCCCGGCTGTTCGTGCAGCCCGGCTACAAGGCTCTGCTCTCGGCCATCGACAGCCCTGGCAGCGACGGCTACCAGGGCCTGCTGACACTGGGCGATTACGCTGACAAAACCCGTACATTGCGCGGCCGGGTCTGGCGCAGGGGTCACGATATCTGCGTGCTGGCGGAATACGACATTGTCGATCTTGAACGCCTCAACGACGCCATGCTCGATCTGAATCAGGAGTCCTCAGTAGCCCAGCACTCTCTGACCCGTGCCCATGTGGCGATGAGACAACGCGAGGGCGAGATCGTCGAGGCGTCGCTCACCGATGCCCTCACCAGTGTCGGCAACCGTCGAAAACTCGAACAGGCCCTGTTGGACGAAATTGCCAACAGCCAGCGCAATGGCGAGGCCTTGAGCATGATCATGACCGACATCGACCATTTCAAACGGGTCAATGATGAGTATGGCCACCAAGGCGGTGATCAGGTGTTGAGGCACTTCGGAGCATTGCTGAAGTCCCAGATCCGCGTCATCGACACCGTTGCCAGATTTGGTGGCGAGGAGTTCGTGGTGCTGATGCCGCACACCACGGCGGCACAGGCGGCGGCCAAGGCCGAGCAAATTCGCAGTGTTCTGGCCGCAGCGCCAATCGAACCGCTGACGCGTGCGGTTACCTCCAGCTTCGGCGTCGCCCAACACGCTGCCGGCGAAAGCGGAGACGCCCTGATCCAGCGTGCCGATGCGGCGCTCTACGAGGCCAAGGCCGGTGGGCGCAACCGGGTGATTGTCGCAGCCGATCCGGTGTAGCCGTGTGGTGCCACTCTATTGATGTCTGGTACCGTCGCGGAAAGTCTCGACCTGTCGCACTACGCATTGAAGCGCCTCCTCAACCATCGCATGACCGGCGACGTGACAGCGGGTTACATCAGCCGCAATGTCGAGCGCTTGCGTCCGCCCATGCAGCAGATCACCGACACCTTCCTAACCCTCGCGGGGATCAGAGCCAGCAACAAGGTGTCCGCCATCGCCACCACTCGCGACCGTCACGTCAGTAACCAATAGGTTACTATCTGATATGAGCATTCGAGTCGTCGAATACCTGCGCGAAGACCACAGCTCGCCGTATGGCGAATGGTTTGAAGACCTGGATGCTCAAGCGGCGGCAAAGGTCACTGTGGCGCAAGCACGGATGGCGACCGGCAACACATCAAGCATCAAGTGGTTCGACGGTATTGGTGAGTATCGAATCGATTGGGGTCCTGGCTATCGCATCTATCTCGCGAAAGACGGGGACACGCTGATCGTTCTGTTTGGCGGCGGGACGAAGAAAACCCAGCCAAAGGACATCGCCACTGCCAAAGCACTGCACCAGGAATACAAGGCAAGGAAAAAGCTCGCGAAGCCCTCCAAGCCCAGCAACAAATGAACGAGATAAACCTATGGCACTGACCCGCGATTTCAAACAGACCGTTGTCGAGCGCGTGCAACGCGACCAAGCGTTTGCAAAGGCGCTGCTCGATGAGGCTGCAACCATGATGCTCAACGGCGAGCCGGAACCTGCGCGGCTGATCCTGCGCGACCTGGTAAATGCCACCATCGGCTTCGAGGCGCTGGCGACCAAAACGAAGAAGCCCGCAAAGAGCCTGCACCGCATGCTGTCGGCGCGCGGCAACCCAGGCATGGACAGCCTCTCTGCGATCTTCTCGGCGGTGCAAACGAAGATCGGCACGAAGGCCGAAGTGCATTTCGCCTGAGTGGTCCGATGGCCGAGCAGCTGCCAAGAAAGCTGGAATTGCTGAGCGAAGAGCAGGCTCAGAAGCTCGCCTTCAAATCTGCACCGCTCACGGATCGCGATATCACCAGGGCCACGAAAAGAATCAAGCGTGCGCGAAGAAAAGCTGCGTGGCGTTTGTGGGAAGCCTGTGACATCGCGTTCGGAGTGATTCCAATCAAGGAACTCCATTGGATATTGGCGCACTCCCTCGATGCTGAAGACCTTTGCGACTGTGCCATCAGTGCTGTGCAAACCGGCGAGCTGGTGGTCTTGAATAAAGAGGGTGATCCACGCGACTGGTGGGTGCGGCGGCAAACATTCCAGAAATGGGTGGTCCACCAGGAAATCACGCTAGGTAAGCCGCGCGCCGAGTTTCTGAGAATGCTCTACGCCGAGGACATTGGCGCCGATGTAGTGACCACCCGCGAACGGATATTGCACTCCGATTTTTCGACTGCCCTCCTCGATGCGGCCTTTGAAGCCATCGCCCACTTCTGGCTTCCGAATCGCAACGGCGCGCCAAGACCAACCCGTGAAGAGGTCGAGGAGTGGCTCATAAAAAATCACGCCTGTGCGCCGAGCGCTGCGGCTGAAATTGCGCGGATCATCAACCCGTATCCGGGTACAACGAAGAGCACCAAAAAATAGTCGGCGGCACTTCGGTATCTCATTGCCAGCCAAAGAAATTTGGTGATGAGGCGCTGGGGTCTGACCTTTACCTGAACGATCTGGCCCTAGCTGCAATCAAGTCCGCTGCGCGGCCAAGCTAGAGGCAGAGAGCAGCGCAGAGCGGAACTGTAGCTCTACCGTAGCTCCACGAAAAAACGAAAAAGGCCCGCATCTCTGCAGGCCTTTATCTTATTGGCTCGCCGAGCCCGATAAATCTGAGCACTGGTGTGAAAACGTGTTCTTGCAAAATTAATCTCTACAGACCGTACTACTTTCTCGAAACCCCTCGCTTTTTCATCTCCGCAACTTCCTTGGCTAGTGTTTCCAGCCTTCCGCGTTCATTGAGGCTAGCCGTTGAATTCTTAGCATCTTGCAGATCAGAAAAAGCGTTATCGCACTCTCTTGAAAAAGAGTCCGCGGAAAGGCCGCGGGAACTTCTGCGTGCGAGTACAGTAAATACCTTAGCCCGGTTTTCAAACCATTGCGCTGAATCTAGATTCAGCTCAGCAAGCGCATTCGTCGCAACTTCAATGGCCTCTGTAAACGCATTGCGTGAGAACTCGCATAAAAACCAAAGATCAAACAAAAGGCCTTTGCGCTGTCCATATTTATAAGATTCCTCAAAATCTTTACATGCGCTATCAAATTGCGGCGGGCTTAATTTCATCATGCAACGACCTGACGCTAAAAGTAGATCAGGATGAGGCTGCTTCATCCCTTTTGCCGCCTCCGCGATTGTTATCAACGCACCTTTGATATCTGAATTCTTTATCTTTGCATTTGCTTGACTGATAGCTAAACCGACTTTATTCGATCTGCTTTGGATTCCCAATCCAATCGCATCAGAGCGCGACCGCTTAATTTCACTTTGAAGTGCTGAGTGATCGATTCCAAGTGAATCAGAAATCTCTGCTACTAAAATTGCCGTGTTCGGATCGACCTTAAACCTAGCTTCTTTCGCAAGCGGTGGAGCGGAAATTAAGAAAAGACCCGACAATTCATGAATCGCATCTCCGAGTGACTGCTCGGTGTAACTATTAAAAACTTGTGACAGCTCAACGTAGCTACATTCACGAAGCGTGCAAATAACAAAAAGTACACGTTTTGCTGCCTTACTGAGTTGTTGCACTTCGCGTTGAAGCGCCGCCTTGCGAGCTTCAAGACCTTTTTCCCCCTTCCACTGGCCAATCGCTTGATCTAAAGGTAGTCCACGCTTTTCCAGACGCAGGAGAGAATCGGAAAAAAGAGGGGAGCCACTTGTTACCTTTAGTAGCCCTTGAGCCACCGAATCTTTTATTGGCGCCAATTGATACTTTGCCCTCAGCACCCTTATATATTCTAAGAAATCGTCTTTGGAGAGGCCACTTAGCTCTAATACATTGTCTGATGAGTATGAAAAGTTGACCCGTGTCGTTAGCAAGGCCTTCGATGGCTGAGGCATGCGCATCCCAAACTCCAGAACGCGTGTTTGGTCATTTTTTGTCAGTGAATCGACGTCATCAATCACCACGAACGCCGGCATTTTTGACAAGGTATCAAGTGCTAGTTGTAGCAGCTCTCTGCTGTCAAGACTCTCAAAATCTGACTCAACGCAGCCAAGCCCTTTGCACAATGCCATATAAAGAGAATCGGCATCCCAATAATCAACAATTGCGGATTCTCTATACTGATCTTTGCTTGGAATAAATTGTTTTTTCTTTGCAGTAATCCATAGAACTTTGCTGAAAGGTTCTGTTTTCCTAGATGCTAACTGCTCGGAAAACTTATAAGCCAAGCTAGTCTTTCCAAGCCCGCCTTCGCCCGCTATTAACCTCACTCTGGAGTAGTCATCTGCAAGCCATGCCCATAATGATCCAATATCCGTGCTCCGTCCTATGAATGTTGAGCAAATCAGTGACCTATCGGGCAGATTATTCTCTAGAGGTTCGGGCTTAGTCTCGCCCGACCAGAGTTCTATTGATGGAGATCGCCTTGGTGAGTGAAGAAAATCATAATCATCAGGTGTTGTTGCAATGGCGTTGCAATCAGTTCGTCGAAAGACAACTTCGTTTTTCTTAAATACCGACTTATTTTTACTATCTTCAGGTCCATTTTTAATTAGTCTAATTGGAGATTCGCCGAGACTTCTTTTCCATACGCCAACAACTTGTAAAGTCTTGTTGTCTAACACGCATTCACTAAGTGAAAACCTTATATCTTTCCCGCAATAGTTTTTTATCGTGTCTCTTAGTTTTGCCGAATTTATTCTATGCTCGCCGACTCCAGTGACACTGAAGTCCGTATCTTTTATTATTTCAGTAACCCCAAAGACAATAAATCCGCCAAACGAATTATGAAATGCAATCATATCTCGGCAAAGAATTGCATATTCTGAATCGCTCTGAGATAGCTCTTTCTTGAAATCTAACGCTTCGCATTCTTTGAGAGAATTAGGCGAGTTGATGATTGCCTGAATGACATCAGCATCTACTGAGCCTACTGACACTGCGGAATGCAGTTTTGTTATGTGGTTCACGTGGTTTTTTTGGTTATGGAATTGCCCCGGCTAGGTAACACGGGGGTCTACGGATACAGCTGCTCTTGACGCACGCGCATCCCGGCGCTAAGGTCGAACAACATTCACAAAATGTTGAGCAACATGTCCTTAAAATCTTCTGAACTTCACAAGCTGTGGGACGCCCCAGACAACTCACGTCTCACGTCTAAGCAATTTTCTTTTCGTCTACCTGTGCACGTCGCTGCAAAACTGGCGGCGCTCTGCGAACTCTATCCGAGAAAGAGCAGAACGGAAATTGTGGGCGATCTGCTCGGTGCAGCGATGGACGATCTGCAGGAAGGGTTGCCTATCCGTGTCGAGAAATTAGAAGACTGGGAGAAGCCGGATGATTACTTTGGGGACGGGAACGTTGCCGTTGGCCCAAAGATCGACTTCAAGCGCCTTGCCAACAAGCACTTTCAAGAGCTTGAAAGAGAGCTGGGCAACGAAAGTCCCGGACTGATCTATGAAGGCTTCGAGCCACGCTAGGCCAGTCTCATGACGTCGCTACCGCAATCTCTGCTTCATGGCCTTGATACGGTCGAGTGCTGCTATTACCTAGAGCTGCGGGCGGGAGCTGCATTCAAGTTTGACGAGCTTCACGCCACCAAGGAAGGAATTGCCCGTAGCCAGAAACGCGAGCCGGTTACCCTCAAGCTGGGACGGTTTGAGTTTTTCCTGATGGGCAGCGGCACGGGTTCCGGCTATCCACTGCTGCTTAAGAATCGCGACTACACGATCAGCTGCGGCGAGTTCAACAGCCCTTCCTTCTTCGTCAAATTCAGCAGCTTCGCGCTGTGGCACAAAGGTGCACAAGCCTTGCACGAAGGGTTCCTGATCTGGGCCGATGAGATGGGCTTCGATGTGGTGAAAACGGAAACGCTTTCGCGAGTCGATTTAGCCTTCGATTTCTCACTGTCTGAAGTCGACTTCGATGAGGACAACATCGTCTCCATGTCCGCCAAGGACGGCACGCACCGCAAAGATCGCAAGACTCAAACCATCAATTACGGCACCGGCGACGTGGTGCTGCGCATCTACAACAAGGTTGATGAGATCAACGAGAAAAGCCAAAAGACGTGGTTCCATGATCTGTGGGGCGGACAATCTGAAGGCGTGTGGCGCGTCGAGTGGCAAGTGCGCAAGGAATTGCTCAAGCGCTTCGGTATTCGTAGCTTCGAGCAGCTCAACCATTCCAAGGGTGATTTGTTGCGTTACCTGAGCAGCGAACACGACACGCTGCGCGTTCCCAATGGCGATTCCAATCGTTCGCGCTGGCCGCTGCATCCGTTATGGGTGAGTCTTAATAACGAGATCGCAAAATACGATTGC
>JBKJJE010000055.1:0-55732 GCA_046598075.1 Stagnimonas sp. | reverse complement strand
CTGCAGCACCGCATGGTCGACATGTTCGTCGAAGTGCAGCAGACCCAGTCGATGATCCTGATGGTGATGCTGCGCCTGCAGGATGCCGACCGCCGCGAGCGGCAGAAGGCGGCCAGCGCCTGCAAGGCCTATGTGCACAGGGCCAGCAAGTTCGTCGCCCAGCAGGCCGTGCAGCTGCACGGCGGCATCGGCGTCACCGAGGAGCTGAGCATCGGCCATTACTTTCGTCGCCTCACTGCCTTCGGCAACCTGTTCGGTGATCGCGATTTCCACTTGCAGCGGTTCGCTGCACTCACCCAGTAGGCCGTGACGGACAGTGACCATCCCAGCCCTGCGCACGCCCGACGAGCGGTTTGCCGACCTGCCCGATTTTCCGTTTGCACCGCACTACCTCGACGCCGTCGCTGGCGGCGACGGCCTGCGGATGCACTATCTGGACGAGGGTGATCGCCAGTCCAGGCAGGTGTTTCTCTGCCTGCACGGCAACCCGGCGTGGAGCTACCTGTATCGCAAGATGATTCCGGTGTTCGTGGCCGATGGCGGACGGGTCATCGCACCCGATCTGTTCGGCTTCGGGCGCAGCGACAAGCCCACTGACCCGGCCAGCTACAGCTTCGAGCTGCACCGGAATGCGCTGCTGCGGCTGATCGAAACCCTCGATCTGCAGCACATCACCCTGGTCTGCCAGGACTGGGGCGGCTTGATTGGGCTAACGCTGCCGATGGCGATGGCCGGGCGCTTCGAACGGCTTCTGGTGATGAACACCACACTCGCCACCGGTGACGCGCCGCTGTCAGACGGCTTCATCGCCTGGCGCGACTGGTGCGAGACCCAGCCGGATATCGCTGTCGGCAAGCTGCTGCGCCGCTCACACCGCGGCTTGAGCGAGGCCGAGGCCGCAGCCTACGACGCGCCCTTCCCCGATGCCGGTTACAAGGCCGGGGTGCGCGCCTTTCCGCCGATGGTCTGCGACCACCCCGAGGCACCGGGTGCGGCCTTGTCCCGGCAGGCCCGCAACTGGTGGCGCGACCGCTGGTCTGGGCAGAGTTACATGGCCGTCGGCCTGCAAGACCCGGTGTTTGGCCTGCCGGTGATGGAAGCCTTGCGCGCCCATATCCGCAACTGTCCGCCGCCGCTGCAGGTCGCCGAAGGCGGGCACTTCGTGCAGGAATGCGGCGGCCTGATTGCCGAAAAGGCGCTGCGCCACTGGCACGCTGACGCCGCGCGGTAGGGCGCTGGGAGACATTGGTGGTGGCTTGAGGACGGCAGAGGCCCGGGTCCCAGGGCTGTGAGCGCGGCCCGGATTGGATGACATTTGAGTGCGCGGCATCACAAATGTTTGCGAAAAAGCGATCCGACCTGGAGCACACTGCGGAAAAGGCACATGACTTGCCCTGGAAAATGGGCATCAGTGCCTTCCCTTTTGTCAGCCAGCATCACCAACGATCAAGGAGTAGTCATGCAAAGAAAGTTCGCGACACTTTTGAAGTGGGCCGCAATGGCGTCGGCCGTCCTGTCCAGCAGCCAGGTGCTGGCTGCCGGGCAACCCCGGCTGGTCAACGACTCCATGGCTGCCGGACGGCCTTATGTGTCGACCGAAATGCTGGTGCAGTTCCGTCCCGGCGCGAGCGCGCTGGAAAAACAGGCCGCGTTGCGGTCCATCGGCGCATCGCCCCTGCAGACCGTGCGCAGCGGTCTGGCGCGCGGTGATCTGCAGGGCGAACTGCAACTCGCCCATGTGCCCGCCGCCATCGGCGTTGCCAGGGCCATGCAGGCGCTCGAGGCGCAGCCGCAGGTGGACTTTGCCGAGCCGAACTGGGTCTATACCCACACCGCCACCTCCAACGATCCTTACTACCTCAACAACCAGCTGTTCGGCATGTACGGCGATGCCACCACCCCTGCCAATGCCTTTGGCAGCCAGGCCGGTGAAGCCTGGGCAGCGGGCCATACCTGCAACAGCGATATCTACGTCGGCATCATCGACGAGGGCGCGATGTTTGCCCACGAGGATCTCGCCGCCAATTTCTGGACCAATCCCTTCGATCCGGTCAACGGTCTCGATGACGACGGCAATGGCCGCGTTGACGATGTTCACGGCTGGGACTTCGCCAACGGTGACAGCAGCACCTTCGATGGCGCGGGTGACGATCACGGCAGCCACGTCTCGGGCACCGTCGCGGGTGTGGGCGGCAACGGCAAGGGCGTAGCCGGTGTGTGCTGGACCGCCAAGCTGATCTCCGCGAAGTTCCTCGGTCGCAACGGCGGCACCACCGCCAACGCCATTGCCGCGGTGGACTATCTCACCGATCTGAAGACCCGCCACGGCATCAACCTTGTGGCGACCAACAACTCCTGGGGCGGCGGCGGTTTCTCCGCGGCGCTGGAGGCTGCCATCGAGCGCGCCAACAGCGCCAACATCCTGTTCGTGGCTGCGGCTGGCAACGAGAGCAACAACAATGACCTGACTCCGAGCTATCCGGGCAGCTACGGCAACGCCAACATCATTTCGGTGGCGGCGATCAGCTCTACCGGCGCGCTGGCGAGCTTCTCGAACTTCGGCGCGACTTCAGTTGATCTCGGCGCACCTGGCGTGGCGATCTTTTCTACCGTGCCGCTGAGCAGCAAGGGCAAGATCGTGTCGTCCTATGCCAGCTACAACGGCACTTCGATGGCAACTCCGCATGTAACCGGTGCAGCGGCGCTCTACGCCTCGACGCATCCGGGCTCGACCGCCCTGCAGATCAAGGCCGCCATTCTGAGCGCGGTGGTTGCCACTCCCTCGCTGGCAGGCAAGACGGCCACCGGCGGACGCCTCAACGTCGGCGGCTTTTAATCGGCTGGACACTGCCGGCAGCTCGCCGGCAGCAAGCCGAGCAACAAATCAAAGGCGGAGATCTTCTCCGCCTTTTTTATTTGGTGGCGGGCCGCACTGGCGGCTATCCGTATGGCCCCTTGCCCTGCCGCACCAGTTCCGGCGCGACGCCAGTCAGGTCCAGCACCGTGGTGGGCAGCGTGCCGCAATCACCGGCATCCAGCACCAGATCGACACTGTGGCGCAGCGCGTGTTCGGCATCGGCAGGCAGGCTCACCGGCTCGTCCTCACCGGGAAACTGCAGGGTGCAGGAGATCAGCGGCTCATCGAGCAATTGCAGCAGCGACTGCACCACGCCGTGATCGGGAATGCGGATGCCGATGGTCTTGCGTTTTTCGTGGCTGAGCCGCTTGGGCAGCTCCTTGGAAGCCGGCAGGATGAAGGTGTAGGGCCCCGGCGTGAGCTGCTTGAGCAGGCGGAACTGCCAGTTGTCGACCTTGGCGTAGCGCGCGATCTCGGAAAGATCACGGCACACCAGGGTGAACTGGTGGTGCTTGTCGAAGTTGCGGATGCGCCGCAGCCGTTCGGCGGCCTCGCGGTCGTCCAGCCTGCAGCCCAGCGCATAGCAGCTGTCGGTGGGATAGGCGATCACGCCGCCATTGCGCACCACTTCCGCCGCCTGCTGCAGGTAGCGTTTCTGCGGGGTGACGGGGTGCAGTTCGATGAATTCGGCGGCCATCCGCCATTGTAGTGAACTGCGGCCCGATGCCGGCGATGTCCGGCAGCCGGTCGCTGGGGTAAGGCATGCGCGACACCTATAATCCGCCCCATGAAAACCTTGCTCGACCTGCTGCCTGCCATCGCCTTCTTCGCCGCCTACTACCTTGGCGGCATCTACGCGGCGACGATCGCCATCGTCGTCGCGCTGGCGGTCACCGTCATCGGCTTCAAGCTGCTCGATGGCCGCTGGCACAAGGCGCATCTGGTTGCGCTGCTGGTGTCGGTGGTGCTGGGCGGCGTCACCCTGGCGCTGCACGATCCGGCCTTCATCAAGCTCAAGCCCAGCATCGTCTATGGCGTGTTCGCACTGGCCCTGCTCGGTTCACATTTCTTCGGCGACAAGGTATTGCTGCAACGCCTGCCGCAGAAAATGCTGGTGATGCCCGACCCGATATGGAAGCGCGTCAATTTCGCCTGGGCCATGTTCTTCGTGTTCTGCGCCGTGCTCAACTATTTGGTCGCGCAGCACCTTGACGAAGCCCTGTGGGTGAAGCTCAAGGTGTTCGGGTTCAGCGTCCTGATGATCGTCTTCATGCTCGCGCACCTGCCCTTTATCGGCCGCTATGTCGTGCATGCGGAAGAAGCCAAGTAATGCTCTACATGATCCTCGGCCACGACCGGCCCGATGCCCTGCCCACCCGCAGGGCCACCCGTGCGGCGCACCTCGAGTACGCCCGTCAGCTGCAGGTGCAGGGCCGTCTGGTATTGGCCGGGCCGCGGCTGAAAGTGGATTCGCCCACCGTCACCGACGCCGGCTGCCACGGCAGCCTCATCGTCGCCGAGTTCGCCAGCCTGCAAGCCGCCGAGGCCTGGGCGGCGGCAGACCCCTACATCACGGCCGGAGTGTTCGAGCGCGTCGACGTGCAGCCGTTTTTACAGGCTTTGCCAGCATGACCCGCATCGAAATGATCGAGACGGCGCTGGCCGCAGCCTTTCCCGACGCGGCTATTGCGGTCGAGGACGAGAGCCATCTGCACGCCGGACACGCCGGTGCCGCCACCGGCCGCGGGCATTTCAAGGTGCGCGTGCTGTCTACCGCATTTGCGGGGCAGTCTCCGCTGGCTCGGCATCGGGCGGTTTACGCGGCCGTGGATGCCCTGATGCAGACCGACATCCATGCCCTGTCGATTGAGGCAAAGACCAGCTAGAGAGTGTTGGCATGCGACTCAACAAATATCTCAGCGAAAAAGGGCTCTGCTCGCGGCGCGAAGCCGATGCCTGGATTGAAGCCGGACGCGTCAGCATCAACGGCGTGATCGCCGCACTCGGCACGCCGGTGGAAGACCGCGACGAGGTGCAGGTCGATGGCCGGGTGGTCAGCAGCCGCCAGCGCCCGCACGTCACCATCGCCTTCAACAAGCCGGTGGGGGTGACCTGCACCACCGAGGCCCGCGTGCGCGACAACATCATCGACTTCATCGGCCATGAGCAGCGCATCTTCCCCATCGGCCGGCTGGATAAAGACAGCGAAGGTCTGATTCTGCTCACCAGCGATGGCGATATCGTCAATGCGCTGCTGCGCGCCGAACACGGCCACGAGAAGGAATATCTGGTGACGGTGGATCGCCCTGTCACCGAAGCGTTTCTGGTCGGCATGCAGCGCGGCGTCAACATCCTCGACACCCGCACCCTGCCCTGCAAGGCCTGGCGCACCGGGCAGCAGAGTTTTCGTATCGTGCTGACGCAAGGCCTCAACCGGCAGATTCGCCGCATGTGCGAGCACTTCGGCTACGAAGTGGTGGCCTTGCAGCGCACCCGTTTCGTCAACATCGAGCTCGGCAGTTTGCAGCTCGGCTACTGGCGCGACCTCACGCCAGTGGAGATGCGGCAGCTGCTGGCATAACCTGCGCGCCAGCAATCATTCCAACAACAATCAGGAGAACCCGGTGATCCCCTTTTCCATCAAGGTGTTTTTCTTCAAGGTCTGGCAGTTTTTGCTCAAGATCAGCACGCCGTTGCTGCGCTTTCGCACGCCGGAGTTGTTCACCGGCCCCGGCTCTTCGCTGGTGTTGTGCGAGCACATTGCCAAGACCGGCGTTGCGAACCTGCTCATCGTCACCGACGGCATGTTGGTGAAACTGGGCCTGCTTATGCCCATGCAGGAGAAGCTCAGCCAGCTCGGCGTGAGCTATGTCGTCTACGACGGTGTGCTGCCCAACCCCACCATCGAGCAGATCGAGTCCGGCCTTAAGATGCTGAAGGCCAGCAGCTGCACTGCCATCCTCGCCATCGGCGGCGGCAGCTCGATTGACGCCGCCAAGGTGATTGCCGCCCGCGCCACCAACCCGCACAAGATCGTCCACATGGCCGGCCTGCTGCGCGTGTTCTTCAAGCCACTGCCGCTCTACGCCGTGCCCACCACCGCCGGCACCGGCAGCGAGGTGACCATCGCCGCCGTGGTGAGCGACCCCAGCACCACCCGCAAGTTCGCCATCATGGCCCCCTGCCTGGTGCCGCTCGCCGCCGCCCTCGACGGCGCGCTAATGACGGGCCTGCCCGCCCCGATCACCGCCGCCACCGGCATGGACGCCCTCACCCACGCGGTAGAGGCCTACATCAGCCGCAACCAGACCAAGATGACGGATGAGCACGCTCTCGAAGCCACCAAGCTCATCATGCAAAACCTGGCCGAGGCGGTGCGGAACGGCAGCAATGTCGAGGCAAGACAGAACATGGCGCTGGCCAGCTTCAAGGCCGGTGTCGCCTTCACCACCGCCGGTGTGGGCTACGTGCACGCCATCGCCCACAATCTGGGCGCCTACTACCACGTGCCGCACGGCCTCGCGAATGCCATCGTGATGCCGCACGTGCTGGACTTCAGCAAGCCCAATTGCACCGAACGGCTCGCCCAACTCGCTGAAGTCAGCGGCCTCAGGAAAGGTAACGAGAGCAAGGATCAACTCGCCACTGCCTTCATCGCCAAGGTGCGCGCGATGAACGCGGAGTTCGGCATCCCGACCCAGGTCGAGAAGCTCAAGGAATCTGACATCGCCGCCATCACCGACAAGGCGCTGAGCGAAGCCCACATGTTCTATGCCGTGCCGCGCTACATGGATGCGCCGGAGTTTCAGGGCTTCCTGAGGCAGATGCTGCCGCTGGCGGCGTAACTCAGCGGCAACTCCTTAACGGATTGCACGATGAGCTTCGAGATCGTTGGCGAAGTCAGAGATGCCGAAACCTTCGCAAGAGGTACTGGCATCCGAGAATTGCCACGGCTTCGCAAGATTCATGGCGACGGCAACTGGCGCAAGCGCAAGGGTTTTGCCAAGGTTCGCCTGCCGGATGGCACACTGCGCGAAGCCGAGCTGCACTGGTATTAGGCTTCGGGCATCGGCAAACGCGAGTTCAAGATCAAACGCTACACGGACAGCTCACCATGAAAAATCACCAGTTCGCCGTCTGCCTCCGCAACCAAGGGCACGAAGCCTCGCTGGAGCTGCGCAAGCTCTATGAGGTGCTGCCCGATGCCGATGCCCAGAAGCATGGGCAGTTGCGCGTCGTCGATGAATCAGGCGAGGACTATCTGTATGAGGCGGCGGCGTTTGATCTGGTGGCGCTGCCTGCCAATGTGGCGGAGCGGGTGTTTCTGGCTCACGCATAAACTGCGTGGACAGATAAAACTCGCTCACCCTACTGCACTGTTCAAGTAGTGAATTTATCTTTCGGTTAATTGGAGATTAATGTGACTCAATTGCCTTGGTGGTTATGTGGAGTGCTGTTTGCGCTAGCCGTCGCGCCACCTGTTTCAGGAGTGCTATTGGGCATACCTGGTTTGAACTTGCTAGTTGTTCTTGGCCTTGGGATTATTTGGCTCATTGCTCCAATTGTGTTTGTGTCTCCTACCATTGGGGCGTTCGCTTACGCCGCAATTACGGTCAATTTGATCGGCTACCGAATACTATTCGGCAAGGTCAGGGCCAGGTCTACTCCGGTTACTACAAATGTTCGAAATACAACTTCTGCTCTGCTGATGCTGCTTGGAGTTATTGGAGCCGTTCGAAGTGCTTTCGCAAATGACACTCTTGGGATTGCAATTGGAGTTGTTGGCGCGCTAATTCTTTTCTTCTGCCAAAAGCCACTTTTTGAGCCAGTTGAAGGCAGCTAGCGTAGCCACGATGCAATCCGGGGCCTCACTTGGCTAATAGGTGCAATCCCGGATTTCATCCGCGCTACAAAAACAAAAAAGCCCGGCATTGCCAGGCTTTTTTGTTGCTGCGATGAGGCTTAAAACAACGCCACATCCATCGCCATCAGCGTGTCGCTGCCAGCGCGAATCTGCTTGAGGAAGGTCGCAGTCTCCGGCAGCAGCTTGGCGTAGTAGAAGCGTGCGGTGAGCAGCTTGGCCTTGTAGAAGTCGCCTTCGGCCTGCTTCTCGATCGCGATCTTCGCCATGCGCGCCCAGAAGTAGGCGTAGACGAAGTGACCGACGAGGTGCATGTAGGGGACCGAGGCGGCACCGACTTCATCGGCGTTCTTCATCGCCTTCTGGCCGATTTCCATGGTCACTTTCTGCACTTCGGTGCCGAGTTCGGTGAGGGGCACAAGGAACTCCTTCATCGCCTCGTTGCCGGCTTCGGCCTTCGCCAAGTCGGTGACCATCTTGCCGAACTTCATCAGCTTGGCACCCATGTCGCTCAGCACCTTGCGGCCGAGCAAATCCAGCGCCTGGATGCCGTTGGTGCCTTCGTAGATCATGTTGATGCGCGCGTCGCGCACGTACTGCTCCATGCCCCACTCGGCGATATAGCCGTGGCCGCCAAAAATCTGCATGCCGAGCGTGGTGCTCATGTAGCCGTTTTCGGTGATGAAGCCCTTGACGATGGGCGTGAGCAGGGCCATGAGATCAGCGGCCTCCTTGCGCACTTTTTCGTCGGGGTGGTTGTGCTCCTTGTCGAGCATCAGGCCGCTCCAGTAGGCAAAGGCGCGCGCGCCTTCGACGTGGGCTTTCTGCGTCAGCAACATGCGGCGCACATCGGGGTGGACGATGATCGGGTCAGCCGCCTTGTCGGGGAACTTCTTGCCCGTGAGGCTGCGCATCTGCAGGCGATCCTTGGCGTAGATCAGCGAGTTCTGGTACGCCACTTCGGCAAGGCCCAGCGACTGCATGCCGACGCCGAGACGCGCGCCATTCATCATCACGAACATCGCATTCAAGCCCTTGTTGGGCTCGCCCACCAGCCAGCCGGTGGCGCTGTCGAGGTTCATCACGCAGGTGGCGTTGCCGTGAATGCCCATCTTGTGTTCGATCGAGCCGCACTTGATGCCATTGCGCGCACCGATGGTGCCGTCGGCATTGGGGATGTACTTGGGCACGATGAACAGGCTGATGCCCTTGGTGCCGGCCGGGGCATCGGGCAGGCGGGCCAGCACGAGATGGATGATGTTCTCGGCCAAGTCGTGCTCACCGGCGGAGATGAAGATTTTCTGGCCGCTCAGCGCATAGCTGCCGTTGCCGAGATCATCGGCCTTGGTGCGCAGCATGCCAAGGTCGGTGCCGCAGTGGCTCTCGGTCAGGCACATGGTGCCGGTCCAGTGGCCCGAAACGATCTTGGGCAGATATGTTTTCTTCTGCGCTTCGGTGCCGTGGGCGACGAGGGCAGCGTAGGCACCGTGCGTCAGGCCGGGGTACATGCCCCAGGACTGGTTCGCCGAGTTGATCATCTCGTAGAGCACGTTGTTGACCACTTCCGGCAGGCCCTGGCCGCCGTATTCGGGGTCGCAGGAGAGTGACGGCCAGCCGGCCTCGACGAACTGCGCGTAGGCCTCCTTGAAGCCCTTGGGCGCAGTCACAGCACCGCTCACCTTGTCGTGGTGGCAGCCTTCGGCATCGCCGCTCTGGTTGAGCGGATAGGTCACGGTCTGGGTGAACTTGGCCGCTTCTTCGGCAATGGAATTGATGGTGTCGGCATCAAGGCTTTCATGCACGGGCATGGCCTTCAGCTCGGCTTCGACATTCAGCAGCTCGTGCAGGACAAACTGCATGTCACGCAGGGGGGCGAGGTATTGACCCATGGGGGTGCTCCGTTAAAGGTGAAAGGAAAGGAAAAATAGGGAGCGAGAGATTACCGCATTGCAGCAAAAAGCCGAACTGCCTCACGGCAATTCGGCTTGATTGAGCCGCTCTATCGAGATGTTGGGGCTATTCGTCCGCCTCGGCGCGCGGCTTGGCCTTGAACGGCTTCTTGGCGAAAGCAGCCTTGGGCGTGCTGTCGCCAGCACCGGCCTTGCTGATCTGCAGGCGCTGACCGGCGACCCAGACCTTCTGCAGCTGCTGGAACACTTCCTTCGGCATGCCTTCCGGCAGATCGATCAGGCTGTGGTCTTCGCGGATGTCGATGCGGCCGATGTACTGGCTGTCCAGGTCTGCCTCGTTGGCAATGGCGCCGACGATGTTCTTGGGCAGCACGCCATGCTGGTGGCCGACTTCGATGCGGAAGGTCTCCATGCCTTCATCGGACTTGGCACGCTTGGCCTTCGGTGCCTCGTCGCGGGACTCGAAGCTGGGGCGCTCGCCGCGCTCTGCTCGCTCGGCACGTTCGGGCTTGGCGAAACGCTCGGTGCGCTCGAACGGCGTGCGCGGCGCGGCCGTTTCTGAAGGCGCACGGAAACGCGGCTTGTCGCTGGCCTCGCTCGCTGCGGGGCTCGGTGCAAAGCTGGCTGGTGCGCTGTCGCGGACGCTGGGCTTCACAAAGCGCGCAGGCTTGTCACTGCGGTCACCACCAAAACGCTCGCTGGAGGAGCGATCGGCATAGCTGCTGCTGCCGCTGCGCTCGGCGGGCCGCTCGCTGGAACGCGAGTGACGCTCATAGGTCGGCGCAGCACGCTGCGGGCGATCAAAGCTGTGCTCACGCACTGTCTGCGCGGAATCACCGCTACTGGCACCGAGCAGGCTCTTGCCGCCCTGCGCCATCTGCGCCAGGGCAGCGGCGATGTCGAGCAGGGAGACTTCCTTCTCGCGGCCGAGTTCGCGTTCGAGCTGGGCCACCAGCTCGCGCATCGGGTCAAGCTTGCTGGCAGTGGCAAGGGTATCGACCACTTTCTGCTGAAACTTCGCCACCCGCGTCGCCTTGATTGCGGCATCGCTGGGCACCGACATGATCTCGATGTGCTTGCGTGTGGTCTTCTCGATCATCTTCAGCAGGCCGCGCTCGCGCGGCGCGATGAACAGGATCGCGTCGCCCTCGCGGCCGGCACGGCCGGTGCGGCCGATGCGGTGCACATAGCTCTCAGCATCGTTGGGCACGTCGTAGTTGACGACATGGCTGATGCGCTCGACGTCGAGGCCGCGGGCGGCGACGTCGGTCGCCACCACGATGTCGAGCTGGCCGTCCTTCAACTTTGCGACAGTGCGCTCGCGCTGCTGCTGCGCGATGTCGCCGTTCAGTGCGGCCACCGAATAGCCCCGTGCCGAGAGCTTCTCGGCCAGTTCTTCGGTCGCCACCTTGGTGCGGGTAAAGATCAGCATGCCCTCGAAGGGCTCAACCTCCAGCAGGCGGGTCAGGGCGTCGAGCTTCGCGCCCGGCATCAGCACGATGCAGCGCTGGCGCACGGTGGTGGCGGTACGGGTCTTGGAGGCGATGGCGACTTCGACCGGGTCCTTGAGATAGGTGTTGGCGATGCGCTTGATCTGCGGCGGCATGGTGGCGCTGAACAGCGCGACCTGCTTGCCGGCGGGGGTGGTCTTCAAGATCTTCTCGACATCGTCGATGAAGCCCATGCGCAGCATCTCGTCGGCCTCGTCGAGCACCAGGTGCTTGATGCTGTCGAGCTTCAGGCTGCCGCGATCAAGATGATCGATGACGCGGCCCGGGGTGCCGACCACGACGTGCACGCCGCGGCGCAGGGCAGCCAGCTGCGGGCCATAGGCCTGGCCGCCGTAGATCGGCAGCACGTGGAAGCCGGGCAGCTTGCTCGCGTATTTCTGCAGGGCCTCGGCGACCTGGATCGCCAGCTCACGGGTGGGCGCGAGGATCAAGGCCTGCGGCTTGGTCTCGCGCACATCGATCTTGGCGAGCAGTGGCAGGGCGAAGGCAGCGGTCTTGCCGGTGCCGGTCTGGGCCTGGCCCAGCACATCGCGTCCCGCAAGCAGATGCGGGATGGTCTCTGCCTGGATCGGCGAAGGGGTCTCGTAGCCGACCGAGGTCAGCACCTCGAGAATGGCCTGGGGCAGGCCGAGATCGGCAAAACGAAGGGTGTCGCCCTCGACGGACGAAGGAGTGACTGCGGTCATGTGGTGCGCCTCGCACTGATTACAAAGAGGGCACTCGACACGTCATGTCACTGGCCCTGAAAAGCTGACTGCTCTCACGAGCAAATCAGACAACGGCGCGCAGAGTAGTCGTTTTGCTGCGCCGCAGCAAATGAACTGTTGCGCAGCAGGCGGTCGAAGCACGCATCATCGACACCCTCTGTGCGTCATCACCCTCGCCTACCGCTCGCATCACCCATGAAAAAAACCATCGCTCTCTTCCTGCTCCTCACCCTGCTCAGCGCCTGTGTCGCCTCGGGCGGACGCAATGGTCCGTTTGCGCTCACCAACGCCTCGCGCTACGAGCGGCAGGTGGTCGGCGCGCTGGGTGAAACCAAGGTCACGCCGGGGCAGCGGCAGGCGGTGCTGGCGGCCTACGACCTGATGGCGCCGCTGCTGAAACAGAACGATGCTGAAGACCAGCGCGTGCAGCGTCGCTGGGAATCACTGGACCCCCACGCAGCCAACTATCTGGCAGAGGTCGACGCCCTGGCCCAGCAGGCGGCGACGCTGGCGGCAGACCGCCTGAAGACACTCGCGCGATTCAATCAGGCGGTCGCCACCACGCTGGATGGCAGCCAGTGGGCCGCCTGGTCACGGGTGATGAACGACCAGCGGGCCGCCTTTGAGAACGGACGGCGGCTGGACCCGACCTTCAGGCCGGAGGAGCGTTAGATCACCATCGCCAGTTCCGCCGCCTGACGGATTGCGCGCTTCGCGTCCAGCTCGCCGGCGGTGTGCGCTCCGCCGATGAGGTGCACTTTCAGGCCCAGGGCTTCGAGCGGCGCCTGCAGAGCGCGAAACGGCTCCTGTCCGGCGCAGATCACCACATGGTCCACGGCCAGCGTGCGCGGCGCGCCCTTGAGCGTGATGTGCAGCCCCGCGTCGTCGATGCCTTCGTAGTTCACACCGCCCATCATCTGCACGCGCTTGTCCTTGAGCGCGGCGCGATGCACCCAGCCCGAGGTCTTGCCAAGGTTCTTGCCCAGCGCCTCGTCCTTGCGCTGCAGCAGGTACACCTCGCGGGCCGGCGGGGTCAGCTGCTTCGGGGCAAGACCGCCGCGTGCGGCGAGTGTCGAGTCCACGCCCCACTCCCGGTACCAGTGTTCGGCATGCAGGGTCGGGCTCACCCCTTCGTGGACCAGAAACTCGCTGACATCGAAGCCGATGCCGCCGGCGCCGATCACCGCCACCTTCTTACCCACCTGCACGCGGCCCATCAGCACGTCGACATAGCTCACCGCCTTGGGGTGATCGATGCCGGGGATACCCGGCGTGCGCGGCAAGACGCCAGTGGCCAACACCACTTCGTCAAAGCCTTCGGCTTTCAGGCTGTCGGCGGTGGCCGTTGAGTCCAGCCGAACTGTCACGCCGGTCGTCTTCAGGCGCTCGCCGAAGTAGCGCAGCGTCTCGTAGAACTCTTCCTTGCCCGGCACTTTTTTAGCGAGATTGAACTGGCCCCCAATGGCGGCAGCCTTGTCGATCAAGGTCACTGCATGGCCGCGTTCGGCGGCGTAGCAGGCAAAGGCGAGGCCCGCAGGGCCGGCACCGACCACCGCCAGTTTCTTCGCCGCCGTAACGGGCCTGAAGTTGATCTCGGTCTCGAAGCCGCCTCGCGGATTGACCAGGCAGGACGCGCGCTTGGCCTGGAAACTGTGATCGAGGCAGGCCTGGTTGCAGGCGATGCAGGTATTGATGGTCGCGCTCTTGCCCGCCGCTGCCTTGTTGACGAAATCCGGATCTGCCAGCAGCGGACGGGCCATGCTGACCATGTCGCAGGCGCCACTCGCCAGCAGGCCCTCGGCGATCTCCGGGGTATTGATGCGGTTGGTGGCGATGACCGGGATGTTCACTTCGCCGCGCAGCCGCTGCGGCGCGAAGGCAAACGCCGCACGCGGCACGCTGGTGACGATGGTGGGCACCCTCGCCTCGTGCCAGCCGATACCGGCGTTGATGAGCGTGGCACCGGCATCCTCGACGGCCTTGGCCTGATACACCACTTCATCCCAGGTATTACCGCCCTCGACAAGGTCGAGCATCGACAGCCGATAAACGATGATGAAATCCTTGCCTACCGCACGGCGCACCGCCTTGATGATCTCGACCGGCAGACGGCAGCGGTTCTCGATGGAACCACCCCACTGGTCATCGCGGCGGTTCACCTGCCTGGTGGTGAACTGGTTGATGAGGTAGCCCTCGCTGCCCATGATCTCGACACCGTCGTAACCGGCCTCGCGCGCCAGCAGCGCGCAGCGCGCATACGCCGCGATAGTGCGATGGATGCCCCAGCCAGACATCGCGAAAGGCTTGAAGGGATTGATCGGCGATTTGTGCGCCGAGGAAGAAACCGACAGCGGGTGATAGCTGTAGCGCCCCGCATGCAGGATCTGCAGTGCGATCTTGCCGCCGTGCTGGTGCACGGCGCTGGTCACCTCGCGATGGCGCGGCACCTCGCTCTTCGACGACAGCTTCGACGCGAAGGGATACAGCCAGCCCTGCAGATTGGGCGAGAACCCGCCGGTGACCATCAGCGCCACTCCGCCCTTGCTGCGCTCGGCAAAGTAGGCGGCGAGCTTGTCGAAGTCCTTGGCCTTGTCTTCGAGACCAATGTGCATGGATCCCATCAGCACGCGGTTGCGCAGGGTGGTGAAGCCGAGGTCGAGAGGTTGCAGCAGGTGCGGAAAGTGGTGATTGGGCTGGCTCATGGCGGGCAGATCATCGGGAAGGGATTAAGGAAGAACTCACCACTGGCGCGGCAGGTATGGCAGGTCCGGCTTGCCCAGGTTGCGGGCCGTGGCGATACGCTGGTTGTTGCCCAGCAGCATGCGCAGCTGCCAGCGGCGCTCAGCCGCCAGCACACGGTACTCGCTGGCACTCCAGCTCTCACGGAACAACCGCTTGGCGGCCGCAGAGGCATCCGGCGAGCGGCTGGCAATCTGGGCAGCCAGCGCCTTCGCCGCCGCGAGCGGATCGGCCTCGATGCGGGTGACAAGCCCGAGTGCCTTGGCTTCATCAGCGCCCAGCACGCGACCGGTGGTGGTCAGCTCAAAGGCCACATCACGCGGCAACACTTCGCGCAGCAGCAGCATGCCGGCCATGTCGGGGATCAGGCCCCACTTGGCTTCCATCACCGCCAGCCTGGCATCGGTGCTGGCGAGTCGTATGTCGGCACCGAGTGCCAACTGGATGCCGGCACCAAAACAGTTGCCATGGATGGCAGCGATCACCGGCACCGACAGCGTGCGCCAGATCAGGCAGACGTTCTGGTACTTGTTGGCGATCGGCTTGAGCAGCGGCACGAAGGCCAGCACCTTCTTGAAGGTGCCGCCCGAAAACATGCTCTTGGTGTCGATGCCGGCGCAGAACGATGGCCCTTCGCCAGTGAGAATCACCGCGCGGATGTCGCGGTTGCGCTTGAGCTGTTTCGCCGTGGCGATCAGTGCCTCGATCATCCGGATGTCCATGCCGTTGTGCTTGTCTGGCCGGTTGAGGCGGACGATGGCGACCTGGTTTTCGATCTCGACGGTGACACGCTGCTCTTGCAAGGGGCGACTCCTCAGACGTTGGGCACTTTTTTCCAGACGATCCAGGTACCGATCAGCGCAACCAGCGCGGCAATCAGGAAAGTGGCTTCCGGCCGCACATGATCCCAGATTGCGCCCGCGCCGAGGCTGCCCAGCGAACCACCGATGCCGTAGGCGCTGGCGTTGTAGAGCGCCTGGCCGCGCCCCTGCTGTCGCACCGGGAACAGGCGGAACACATAGTGCATGGCACAGGCGTGATAGGCGCCGAAAGTGAGCGCATGGCTGATCTGGATCAACACCAGTGCCGCGAAGGAATCCGCGAACACCACCGTCAACAGCCAGCGCAGCACGGTGGTGCCGAGGGCGACCAGCAGCAGATGCTTGGCACCTACCCTGGCGATGATGCGGCTCATGTAGACGAACAAAACGATCTCGGCCACCACCGCAATCGCCCACAGCACGCCCGCCGAACTGCGCAGATGGCCGTGACGCTCGAGAAACAGGGTGAAGAAGTTGTAGTACGGCGCGAACGACATCTGCGAGCAGAGGCAGGCCAGCAGCAGGGCAATCACCTCCGGCCGCAGCACCACCGAGCCGATGCCAGCCATCGGTGCGGCCGGGTCATGCGGCGCGCTGACGGTCTCCGGCACCAGAAAGCTCGACGCGGCCATGAGCGCAAACAGCGCACCAACCAGCCAGGGCAGCGGCAGGATGCCCCAGAGATCCAGCAAGGGCCCAAGTGACAGCACCGCCACCACGAAACCCACCGAGCCCCACAGCCGCACCCGCGAGTAGTCTCCGCCGGTGCGGGCGAGATGCACCATCGACACCGTCTCGAACTGCGACAGCAGGGCCTGCCAGAACAGGTTGTAGGCCAGCATCGCGGCGGTGATCGCCCAGACGCCCTCGACGAAGGGGATCAGCAGGAACAATGTCAGCGAGGCGACGCTGCTGATGCGAACCAGGTGGATGCGCCGTCCCGAGTGATCGCCCAGCCAGCCCCAGAGAAACGGCATGGTCGCGCGGGAAATGCCGGCAAAGGCGTAGGCGATGCCGATCTGGGTGGCGCTGAAGCCGCGCGCCTCCAGATAGGGCGACCAGTACGGCATGAACGCGCCCACGGTCGCGTAGTAGAAAAAATAATAGCCGCCGAGGCGGGCGTGGAGGGCGGCAGGGGTCATGGGCGGCGCATCTTAAAGGCAGAAGCGGATGCCGCGAACTCCCATCGCGGCTTCGAGCTTCCCCTATGCTGCGCACCCAACCAAGCGCCTGGAGACGCTGATGACCGATCTGATCCTGCATCACTACCCGATGTCGCCCTACGCCGAGAAAACCCGTGCCGTGCTGGGCTACAAGCAGCTGGCCTGGCACTCGGTGCAGATTCCGCCGGTGATGCCAAAGCCAGACCTCATGCCGCTTACCGGCGGCTATCGCAAGACGCCGGTGCTGCAAGTCGGGCGCGACGTGATCTGCGACACCGCGCTGATCGTGCGCCTGCTCGACCGCCTGCACCCGGCCCTGCCGGTGGTGCCTGCCGCGCATCGCGCCAGCTGTGCCGCCTGGGCCGCCCTCGAACAGACGCTGTTCTTCGCGGCGGTGGCCACCAACTTTGCCCCCGCCGGCATCAAGGCGATGGCCGAGCGCATGGGACCGGAGCTGATGGCCGTGTTCGGGCAGGACCGCAAGGATTTCTTCGTCGGCGGGGCCGCGCGCCGGCCCAGCCCGGAGTTCGGCAAGCTCAACTTCCTGCCGCACATGCAGGCCATCGACGTGCAGCTGGCCGATGGCCGGCCCTATCTGCTCGGCGATGCGCCCACGCTGGCCGACTTCGCGGCCTATCACCCGACCTGGTTCGTGCGCAGCAACCCCGGCACCGCGGCCACGCTCGATGCCTTCAAGATGCTGCTCGGCTGGTTCGAGCGCATCAAGGCGCTGGGCCACGGCAGGCCGGCCGAACTATCCGCCGCGGCTGCGCTGGAGATTGCCCGCCAGGCAGACCGCTGGATCGATCTCGACGGGCCGCTGCTGGAACCGGAAGGCATCAAGCTCGGTCAGCCGGTGGTGGTGCGGGCGACCGACTACGGGGTTGATCCCGTCGAAGGCGCCCTCATACACGCCTCTGTGTTCGAGCTGGTGGTGCAGCGCAAGGACCCGCGTGCGGGCGAGGTGCGAGTGCATTTCCCGCGCAACGGTTTCAGCGTCGTGCCCGCACAAACCCACTGATCAAAGCCATTCACTGTTTCGGAGAATCCCCATGTCGCTGTCGATGTATCAGGCCTCCATACCTGTCGCTGCCCACGCCCTCCACAACCTCGCTGCGGTGCTCGCCAAGGGCCGCGCGCATGTCGACGCGAAGAAGCTCGACGAGGCCAGTATGGTCAATTTCCGCCTGTTTCCGGACATGCTGCCGCTGACTTCGCAGGTGCGTATCGCCTGCGACATGGTGAAAGGCGCTGGCGCCCGTCTGGCCGGGGTCGAGGTGCCCAAGTTCGAGGACAACGAGAAGACGTTCGACGAGCTGATCGCCCGCGTTCAGAAGACGCTGGACTTCATCGGCACGCTGAAGGCCGAGCAGATCGACGGCAGCGAGGGGCGCGACATCACCCTGGTGTCGCCGCGCGGCACCATGAAGTTCACCGGCCAGAACTACCTGTTCAATTTCGTGCTGCCCAACCTCTACTTTCACAGTGCTACGGCCTACAACATCCTGCGCCACAACGGCGTGGAGATCGGCAAGCAGGACTTTCTCGGCAAGATTGCATAGTCGCCTGCTGGGAGCGGGCGGTTGGAGACGGGTATCCCGTCCCCAACCGCGGTAGCGCAGCAACGCCGTCAAGCCAGACGTGCGGGGCATCACATCAGTTGAATCTGCCAAAAAGCTGTGGTAAACCGGCACCCCAGAGCATGAATATATTGTGCCAATGGGGGTCGATATGGGATTCAGGCGCTTAAGTTCCCACCAGGCAGTCGGCACGGTCCGGCCACCTTCCCTTGCTCGCGGCATGCAGGTCATCCCGTGGCTGCATGGTTCGCGCTCGCGGCTGCTCCACCATCACTCCCGATCGAGCCGCGTGATCCCGACCGCGGAACAGCGGTTTGCCACGGTTCTGCGCGTTGAGCAGGCTCGGGCCCGACTCCGGGCTTTTTCTGCCGCCGTGATTTATTCCACATCGCGCTGCCCTACAAATTTCCAGCTGCATGCTGGATAGATAGATCTGATTGTCGCGGCAAATAGTCGGTAAATGGTTTTCAAGTTTTACATGCATTCTTCCGGTGTTTCAAAACTCAAGGGGATTTCCATGTTAGGCAAACTCATTTCAGCATGCGTTTTTGCTTTTGCCTTGGTCAGCTGCGGTGGCCATGATGGAGCGCCGATAAACCGCAATGTTCAGACCACCCCGACGCCACCACCACCACCGGGAATTGATTTCGACAGCGGCGGAACCTTCAGCGTTACAGATTCCAGCAGCCCGATATTCGGGACCAAGGTGGTCATTGTCCCGGGGAGCCTCGGCGACGGCAGCGAGCAGGTCAGCATCTCCTTCGAGGAGAACATGCCGACGCCTTTCAACGCAGACGCCCAGGCCATGGATGCCGCCCAGGCCAGCAAGGTCCTGGTACTGACGCGCACTGGCACCAGCGATCTGGTCTTTCCAGCGCAGGTGACCATGCCGTATGACAAGACCGTTGTAGATGCGGACAGCATCCCCGTGGTTCTGTTCTGGGATCCGGTGACCAACCGTTACAGCGCAGTTACCATCGAGGCCATCGACCGGAATGCCGGCACGGTAACCTTCAAGACCGCACATTTCTCGAAGTTCTTCGTGGCCATTCTCAAGAGAATCGCCAACATCAAGGGCTCCAGCCAGCCCTCGGTGGATACCGGCTTCTCTTCGGCCGTCGACGGTTTTTTCCCGCGCAACTTCGGCGCCTACGATTCACCCGGCGGCAGCTGTCTGGGCATGGCCAATTATGCTGGATGGTATTTTTCCAACAAGAAGAGTTCCAAGGGCGCCGGTCTCTACAGCCTCTACCGCGAGGGCGACACCCAGAAGGATGAAGACGACCAGAATGCCCGTGAGTTGATCTCCCGCGCCTACATCGCCAGCAGTCAATACTGGGGCAAGCAGGCACTGAAAAATCAGTCTGCCGGGGGCGAAGTCGCCACCGGGATCACTCTGGTTCAGGCGATGATCCTCACCAAGGACCCGCAGACCCTGCTTTTGGCCGACGACATACCGATAAAGACTTTTGGCCATGCCGCCACTGTCTTTGCCTACAATGCAAATACACTGCAATTCTCTGTATACGACAACAACTTTCCCGGAGAAACGATAACGCTCGACTGGAATCCGGTCGTGGGCTTCGGAAATTATTCAAAATACAATGGCGTTGCCGATAATTTCGCCTTTGACTCCTATCACTCGACATTCTCGCCAAGAGTATTTCAGGGCCTCTTCGATGGCGTCGAAGATGGCTGGAGCGATACCAAATTCGCGAACATATCGGTCACTCAACCTGCGGCAGTTCCAAACAAGATAAACCTGTTCGAAACCAGCGCCGAAGACAATGTCGTCTTCAGGGCCAACGTTCCTCGTCTAGCCGGGGAAACCAATTCCACCACCGCCCGTTTTGCCCATATTTATCTCAATGGCCTGACCGTTGCGGCAGTGGTCAACGTCGATAACAACGGCGACTTCGGTTACACGATTCCGAAGCTGCCCAATGCCAGCGGCACCGATGTCGTCATCCTGATCTCCGAGGATCAGAAAAACTGGCGTCGCGGCTTCCGGGCGTTCAAGCAGATCAGGATTCGCGTCGCCAATTCGTTCTTCTTCCAGAACTTCGGCTTCGAGACCGGCGCGCTGGCGCCCTGGGACAGCGAGCGGCATCTGTGGCCGAGCGGCGGCACCGAGAGCGTGACGCCATCGGACAAGAGCGCGATCGTGACCGCCGGCTTCGACCCCATCGCAACCGATCTTCCGGTGGTCCTGTTTGGCAGCTCTGCCACCCGGATCAACAACTCCGATCCCGACTATCACATCAGCTCGGTCAGTCAAAAGGCGGTGGTTCCGACGGCAAGCAATCCGGTCATCCGCTTCAGCTGGGCCGCAGTGCTGGAAGACCCGATGCACAGCCCGCAGGACCAGCCCTACGTCGATGTCTCGGTGGTCAACGTCACCAAGGGCATCGATCTGTACCGCCAACGCTATTTCTCAAACGATCCGACCTACTCCGGCTGGCAGCCCTATCTGGGCGGACAGTGGGCGGCAATCGTCTGGCAACCGGTCGAAGTGCTGGTAAAGGACTATATCGGCGACGAGATTGTGGTTCGCATCGAGGCGGCCGACTGTGCCCTGGGTGGCCATGGTGGCTATGCCTACCTGGATGCCGAGGAGTAGTCGACGCCGCAAAAAGTGGGTTGTTCATCCTTCGCGATGAACACCCCGCCTTTCAGCGAAAAACCCAGCCGCCGTTGGTCAATCGCTCAGGCGCCTCAACTCAGCGCAAGCACTGCGATTTCGGCGCTGCGCGTCCCATCGGACAGCCAGATCTGGCCATCCTGGATCGTGCATTGCAGCTGCATGTTTTTCTGCACGAAAGCAGCTAGCGGTGTGCCGCCACCAGCAACCAGACGCCGCACGCTGAGGTTCCTGGCACGCTTGAGCTTTGGCGCGATCGCCTCCCACCAGATCGGCGCGGCATTGCCGTAGGGGAGCACGACCACCCGCGAGGAGCGGCCGCAGGCTTTCAGGATGCGCTTTTCGTCCGGCTGCCCTAAATCAATCCAGACCTCAATCGCCCCGGTCAGATCCTTCTGCCAGAGATCAGGTTCGTCCGGGTCGCTCAGGCCCTTGCTGAAGGCCAGGTGTTCGTGCGCGTGGAGCGCGAACGCCAGCACCCGCAGCATCAGCCGCTCGTCATTTTCGGAGGGATGCTGGGCAAGGGTCAGTGCATGGTCGGCGTAGTAGCCGCGATCCATGTCGGCGATGTTGAGTTCCGCTTTGCAGATGGTGGCTTTCAGGGCCATAGAGCTCTCTTTTGTTGGACGCGCAGCAGTGCGTGCAGCCGTCCGTGGCGGGACATCAGCTATGGATCTACCACCGCGTCGGGCATCCCTGCCCGACGGGAAAGACCACGGCGAGCAGTGCTCGCCTGAAGCTGTGGTTTTTCCCCTCTGACTGCCAACACCACACCGGTGACCAGCAGCATCGCACCCAGCCAGGCTGTCATCGGCCAGGGCTTGCCATCGTAAGCCCAGGCGCAGGCGAGGCCAGAGAGGGTCTCGAAGGCAATCATCGGTCCCAACACCGTCGAAGGCAGCCGCGCGCTGCCGAGGTTCCAGAGCACATTGGCGACGCCGGAGCAGAGCAGACCCAGCACCAGCCAGACCGGCAGCAGTTGCGCCAGATGAGGCTGTGACATGCCGCCTGCGAGTACGAACAGCACCAGGCCAAACGGCAGGCCGGCCGCACCTTGGAGACTGGCCCATAACAGGGACTGCCGCGGCGCATAGCGGCGCATCGCACGCTGATTGAGCAGCGCGTAGGCCGACCAGCAGATCAGCGCGGTAATGGCCAGGGCGAGGCCGTGCAGGTTGGGCGTGCCGTCCAGCGGACGCCAGTTGGCGAGCACGATGCCGCCAGCCATCAGTGCCAGCGCCAGCATGAGCCAGCCATTCGGCCAGCGCCGCGCCACTAGGCAGGCGATCACCGGCACCGTCACCGGGATCATCCCGACGATCATGGTCGGCAACACAATGCCGATGCTTTGTACCGCAGCCGATACGCAGAGGAAATAGACGAAGTTGCCGAGCAGGGCCAGACCTGCCGCACTGCGCCAGGCCTTTGCATTGCGCAGCACCGGGCTCGCCGCCGGCGTGCGACGCCATACCCATAGCAGGCAGGCAAGGGCGAAAAATCCGTAGAAGGTGTAGCGCCCGCCGGTGATCTGCACGGGTGTCGCACCTGGAACCCAGATGGGGCCGAGGAAGACCAGACCCCAGATGAGGTTGGCGGTGATGGCGTAGAACAGGCCGCGGTTCATTCAGACTTTAACTGCAGATTTCGCGGGTTTCACAGATCAAAGCCCTGGTTGCGGATGTTCAACTGCGTCATCTGCGAAATCTGTGGTTTACGGTTGTTCGCCACGGATACTCAGGCCTCGCCGGGAATGCGCGGCGTCTTCGGCAGCACATCGGCGTTCTGCGCCCGATGGCGCAGCGCGTGATCGATCAGCACCAGCGCCAGCATCGCCTCAGCAATCGGCGTGGCGCGCACGCCTACGCAGGGATCATGGCGGCCAGTGGTGCGCATCTCGGTGGCTTCGCCGTCGGCATTGATGGTCTTGCCCGGAATCTGGATGCTCGAGGTCGGCTTGATCGCGAGACGGGCGTAGACCGTCTGCCCGGTGGAGATACCGCCGCTGATGCCGCCGGAGTGATTGGCCAGAAAGCCCGCAGGGGAAAGCTCGTCGCGGTGCTCGCTGCCGCGCATGTCGACGACACCGAAGCCGTCGCCGATCTCCACGCCCTTGACCGCATTGATGCTCATCAGGGCCTGGGCGATGTCGGCATCAAGGCGGTCGAACACCGGCTCGCCGAAGCCCGGCGGCACCATGCTGGCCTCGACATAGAGCAGGGCGCCGCAACTGTCGCCTGCCGAGCGCAGCTCGTTGATGAGGTTCTCAAGCTCTGGCACGCGTGCAGGATCGGCGGCGAAGAACGGGTTGGTGTTGACTGTTGCCCAATCCTTGCGGGCGACCTTGATCGGGCCCATCTGCTCCAGGCAGCCGCGAATGACGATGCCGTATTTCTGCTGCAGCCATTTCTTGGCAATGCCGCCTGCCGCCACCCGCGCAGCCGTCTCGCGCGCCGACGAACGCCCGCCGCCGCGATGGTCGCGAATGCCGTATTTCTGGATGTAGGCGTAGTCGGCGTGATTGGGGCGGAACACTTCGACGATCTTCGCGTAGTCGTAGCTGCGCTGGTCAGTGTTCTCGATGAGCAGGGCGATGGGGGTGCCGGTAGTCAGCCCTTCGAACACGCCGGAAAGGATGCGCACCTTGTCGTCTTCCTTGCGCTGGGTGACGAACTTGCTGGTGCCGGGCTTGCGGCGATCCAGATCCGGCTGCAGGTCCGCTTCGGTCAGCGGCAGCCCCGGCGGGCAGCCATCGATGATGCAACCCAGCGCCGGGCCGTGGCTCTCGCCAAAAGTGGTTACGACGAAGTTGCGGCCGATGGAATTACCAGACATGGAGTGCCCTGCTTGTGAAGTGCGATTTTAGCGGCGGGCTGAGAGCCAGTTCTTCAGCTCATGCCGGGTAATGACAAACACCCCGTCGCCGCCATGCTCGAAATCAGGCCAAGCCACCGGCAGGTCAGGGAAGCGGGCCAGAAACTCATCCTGTGAACCGCCGATCTCGCAGATCAGCAGGCCGTCGTCGGTCAATCTTTCAGGTGCCTCTGCGAGCAGGCGGGCGACGATGTCCATGCCGTCCTGGCCCGCCTCCAGAGCAAGCCGCGGCTCATGGCGGAACTCGGGCCCAAGGGCGTTTACTTCCGCCACCGGCACATATGGCGGGTTGCTGACAATCAGCTCGTAGCGCGCATCGGCAGGCAGACCAGCGAACAGATCGGACTGATATGCCCGCACCTGTGCATGGCAGTGGTGCCGCAGGATGTTGGCGCTGGCGACTTCAACTGCCCCGCCATCGAGTTCGGCAAGATCGACTGCTGCATCGGGGAAGGCATGGGCGCAGGCAATACCGATGCAGCCGGAGCCGGCGCACAGGTCGAGGATGCGCGTCGGCTGCGTGGTGAGCCAGGGTTGAAAACGCTGGCCGATCATCTCGCCGATTGGCGAGCGCGGGATCAGCACGCGCTCGTCGACGGTGAATGCCAAGCCGCAAAACTGGATTTCGCCGATCAGATAGGCCGCAGGCTTGCGACTGACGATGCGCTGGTTGAGCAGCTTCCACACCTGTGCACGTTCGGACTGGGTGAGCACGGCCTCCAGATAGATGGCTGGCAGGTCGGCAGGTAGTTTCAGTGCCCAGAGCGTGAGGTGGAAAGCCTCGTCCAACGCATTGTCGGTGCCATGCGCGAACACCAGCCCGCACCGCGCAAAGGTGGAAGCACCCCAGCGGATGAAATCGCGCACGCTGGCAAGCTCCGTGGGTAACGGAGGGGATTCGGCGGCGGGTGCATCGGTACGGTCGGACATTCTCGTATTATCCATGGGCTCCCTTTCGATGTGACTCATGTTCAACAAAATCCCCGCCCCCCTGCGCTTCGGCCTGCTCGCTGCCGTGGCTGCCGCTCTTGGCCTTGCGCTCGGTGTCGTCTTCATGCAACCCAAGGCGGTCAGCATCGACTCCGGCACGCTGCTGCAACCGCCACGCACCCTGCCCGCCTTCGCGCTGACCGATATCGATGGCAAGTCTTTCACCAACGCCAGCTTGCTCGGCCATTGGACCGTGGTGTTTGCCGGCTTCACCACTTGCCCGGACGTATGCCCGACGACACTGACGCTGATGAAAAGCGTGATGGCCGATCTCGGCCCGCTGGCGAGCCGGATGCAGATGCTGTTGCTCTCCATCGATCCCGAACGCGACACGCCGGAAAAATTGAAGAGCTATGTGCACTACTTCGACCCAAGATTCACCGCTGCAACCGGCCCCGATAGCGAACTGGACAAGCTCGCCAGGGCGATGAGCTTCGTCTACGCCAAAATCCCCGGCGCGACGCCGGAGACCTACACCATGGATCACTCTGCGGCGCTGATGCTGATCGATCCACAGGGCCGGCTGGCCGGATTTTTCACCGCACCGCACCGTCGCGAGGCGCTGGCGGCCGATCTCACCTCACTGCTTAAAAAAAAATGACTGACGCCAGCGATGCCAGCCTTGGTGACCGCAGTTTCGCTGCGATCCAGCAGATTCTGCCCACCCGTGCGCTATCGAGTGGCATGCATGCGCTCACCCGCATCGAAGCGGTGTGGTTCAAGAACGCCTTCATCCGCATCTTCATGCGGCTGTTCAGCATTTCGCTGGCCGAGGCGGTGGTGGAGGAACCCACCCGGTTCAAGAGCTTCAACGAATTCTTCACCCGTGCGCTCAAGCCCGGCGCACGTAAGGTAGATGCCGCTGCAAACGCCTTCGTCAGCCCGGTGGACGGCACGGTGTCGCAGTTTGGCGACATCACCGGCGGGGACCTGATCCAGGCCAAGGGCCATCGCTATTCCGCGCAGACCCTGCTGGCGGGTCGCGCCGACTGGGCTGCCGAGTTCGCAGGCGGCCAGTTCATCACCATTTATCTCGCGCCCTACAACTACCACCGCATCCACATGCCGCTGAAAGGCACTCTGCGCGAATGGGCCTACGTGCCGGGACGGTTGTTTTCGGTCAATCACGCCACGGCGCGTGCGCTGCCGGGGGTGTTCGCGCGCAACGAGCGCGTGGTGGCGATCTTCGATACCGCCATCGGGCCGATGGCAATGGTGCTGGTCGGCGCACTGTTCGTGGGGTCGATGGAAACCGTCTGGACCGGCGAAATCAGCCCGCCGCACAGCCGCGATCCCGAACCGCAGATCTACGCACAGACCGACACCATCGTCCTCGAAAAAGGCATGGAAATGGGCCGCTTCAATATGGGTTCAACGGTGATCCTGCTGACTCCGAAAAAACTCGACTGGCTTGGCACGCTGGTTTCCAAACAACCGCTGCGCATGGGCGAGCGCATCGCCACACTCACTCCCTGACCATGAATCTCGACCTGCATCGCACGCTCGAAGCCCTCGGCACCATCGTGCTCGGCAAGGAGCGCCAGCTCAAGCTCTCACTCACCTGCCTGCTCGCCCGCGGCCACCTGCTGATCGAGGACGTGCCGGGAGTCGGCAAGACCACATTGGCACTGGCGCTGGCCAGGGTGCTGGGGCTGAGTTTCCAGCGCGTGCAGTTCACCAGCGATCTGCTGCCGGCGGACATCCTCGGCGTGTCGGTGTTCGAGCGCGATGCAGCCAGTGGCAACAGCAGTTTCCGGTTTCACCCCGGCCCGATCTTTTCGCAGGTGGTGCTGGCCGATGAGGTGAACCGCGCCAGCCCCAAGACCCAGTCGGCGCTGCTGGAAGCCATGGAAGAACGCCAGGTGAGTGTCGAAGGTGCCACCCGCCCCCTGCCCGATCCGTTCTTCGTGCTCGCGACCCAGAATCCAGCCGATCAGATCGGCGTGTTCCCGCTGCCGGAATCGCAGATGGATCGCTTCCTGATGCGGCTGTCGATGGGCTTTCCGCCGCGTACCGCCGAGCGCGCCCTGCTGCTGGAACAGGATCGCCGCACACTGCTGCAGGAGCTGCAACCTAGTCTCTCCCCCGCACAGCTGCGGGAGGCGCAGGGCCTGGTCGGCAAGGTGGTGACCACGCCGGCTTTGGTCGATTACCTGCTGGCATTGATCGAAGCAACTCGCAGGCATCCGGGCCTGAAGCAGGGCCTGTCACCGCGCGCCGGGCTGGCCCTGCGCCGCGCGGCACAGGCCTGGGCGCTTCTGGAAGGACGTAGTGGAGTGATTCCCGAGGATGTGCAGGCAGTATTCCCGGCGGTGGCGGGGCATCGCCTGATTGCCGCCGAGCGCGAACGCGCGGCGCCGACGGCCGAGGCAATTCTCGACGCCGTGGCGATTCCCTAGGTCGATGCGCATCCGTCCGACGCTGGACAGCGCCTCTGTCGGCTTCAACGCCGATGCCCGCGACCCCTTTCTTGCACGCTTGGGGATGATTTTGCTGCATCCGTTCAAGGCACTGCGCCGGCGTATCAACAAATGGGTCGCCGCCCGTGTCAGCCGCCAGGCCGGTCCGGTCACCATCACCCGCCACCGCATCTATATCGTGCCGACCCGTTTCGGCTATGGCTACGGCCTGCTGCTGCTGGTGATGCTGCTGGGTGCGATGAACTACTCCAACAGCATGGCGTTCGCACTCACTTTTCTGCTGATGGGCCTGGGCCTGCTGGGCATGCACCACACCCATGCCAACCTGCTTAACCTGCGGCTGCGTGCGGGCAAGGTGGCGAACGTGTTCGCTGGCGAGCAGGCGCGCTTCGAAGTGTGGCTGGAAAATCCCAGCCAGGAAGCCCGCTACACCATCGCCCTGGGCTGGCCGGATGATGTGCCGGCGGCCTATCTCGACATACCCGCCCAGGCCAGCACGGCGGGCTATCTGCCGCTGACGGCGGCCAGACGGGGCTGGCTGCGCGCGCCGCGCTTCGCAGTGGTCACCGAGTTTCCGCTGGGCCTGCTGCACGCCTGGACCTGGATCGAGCTGGACATGAACACGCTGGTATATCCGGCTCCGGCCACGCAGGGACGCACGCCGCCGGTGACAGCGGGCGACAGCGGCCATACCGCCAGCCATCGCCGCGGCGTCGACGAGTTCGTCGGCCTGCGCAGCTACACGCCCGGTGACACCCCGCGCACCATTCACTGGAAGAGCTTCGCCAAGCACGGCACGCCGCTGGTCAAGCACTTTGGCGAGACCATTGCCAGCGAGCGTGTCTTCGACTGGGATGTCCTCGCCGGTCTCGACACCGAAGCGCGGCTGTCGCAACTCGCACGCTGGGTGCTGGATGCCGAAGCAGGGCGCGAGCCTTATCTGCTGGTGCTGCCCTCGGTCACACTCGGGCCAGCCCTTGGCGAGGCGCACCAGCACGCCTGTCTGCGCGCATTGGCGCTGCACGGCCTGCCGCCATGAGCAGTGCTGCCAGCAAGACCACGGTCAGCAGCTACCTGCACGTCGCCACCCTGCTGCGGCTGCTGGCGGTGCTGATACTGGTGCTGGGGCCGCACGCAGCACGACTGCCGAAGTGGGAAACCGCCGCTGTGCTGGTAGTGATCAGCTGGCGCGCCTGGGCAGCGCGACGCCACTTCACCATGCCCGGCAAATGGATTCGCGGTGCCCTGACCCTTGCGGCATTCGCTGCGGTCTATGCCAGCTACGGGCGCATCAACGGCCAGCATGCCGGGGTCGCGCTGCTGGTGGTGATGGCCGCGCTCAAGCTCACCGAGATGGATCAGCGCCGCGATGTGATGGTGATGGTGTTCCTGATGTACTTCGTCTGCACCACCCACTTCCTGTTCTCGCAGGAACTCTGGACGCTGGTGTACCTGCTGCTGGCCGCGATTGCGGTGACGACGGTGCTGATCGAGTCCAATCACGCCGGCGAACCGCTGCCGGTGAAGGTGACGCTGCGCCGAGGCAGCGCGCTGGTGGCGCAGGCGCTGCCACTGATGCTGCTGATGTTCGTGCTGTTCCCGCGCGTGCCGGGGCCGCTCTGGGGCCTGCCTTCGGACGCCGGCGCCAGTCGTTCCGGGCTTTCCGACCGGATGGCCCCCGGCGACATCGCCGCACTCATCCTCAGTGACGAGCTGGCTTTCCGGGTCCGCTTCGACGGCGCGGTACCGCCGCAGAACCAGCTCTACTGGCGTGGGCCGGTGTTCTGGGATTTCGATGGTCGTGAATGGAGCGAGGGGGGGCCGGTGTACACCGCGCCCTATCCAGTGCAACTGCAGGCCTCGTCGATCGGCTACGAGATCACGCTGGAACCAAATCGCACCAACTGGCTGTTTGCGCTCGATGCCGTCGATCAGTCCCAGCTGCCCGCAGACTCGCTAGTGACGGCAGATGGCCGCTTGCTGGCGATCAAACCGGTGCGTGAACGAATCCTTTACCGTGCCGTCTCGCACCCGCGCTACCTGGCACAGCTCGAGCTGCCGGAGCGGCATCGGCGGATGTCGCTGCGCCTGCCGCGCAGCCGCAACCCGCAGACGCTGGCACTTGCACAACGCTGGCGCGCCGAGGGCAAGGACGATGCCGCACTGGTCAGCGCAGCACTGACGCTGTTCCGCAAGGAGCAGTTCTTCTACTCGCTGAAACCGCCCATCCTTGGCGGCGACGACCCGGTGGACGAGTTCCTCTTCACGACCCGAAAAGGCTTCTGCGAACACTACGCCAGCGCCTTCACCACGCTGATGCGCGCCGCCGGCATTCCGGCCCGGGTGGTCACCGGCTATCAGGGCGGTGCGCGCAATGCCATCGGCGGCTATTACACCGTGCGGCAATCCGATGCCCACGCCTGGAGCGAGGTCTGGCTGGCAGATAAGGGGTGGCTGCGCGTCGATCCGACGGCGGCGGTGGCACCCAACCGCATCGAGCTGAACCTGCAGGCAGCACTGGCGGCAGACGAGGCCCTGCCTTTCGCTTTCCGCCGCAGCAGCCAGTGGATGTTCGCCGAACTTGAAGCGCGCTGGGACTGGGCCAATGCCCAGTGGAACCGCTGGGTACTGGCCTATGGGCCCGAGCTGCAGAAACAGCTGATGAGCCGCGTCGGGCTCGAAGGCTGGCGCGATCTGATGCTGGCGATGATCGTCGCGCTATCCGTCGTCACCGGCGTGTTCGGCCTGATCGCCCTGCGCCGTGCGCTGCCGGCACGCACTGAGGACACCCCCTTGCGGCTCTGGCGGCAGGCTACCGCCAGACTGGCGCGGGATGGCCTGGTCCAGCGGCCGCAGGAGGGGCCACAGCAGTTCGTGGCGAGAGTGATCGGGCTGCGCCCGGAACTGGCAGCGGCCTTGCAGCCGCTGCTGGACGCTTACCTGTCCAGCCGCTACAGCGGCGACGTCGCCGCGGAGACCACTCTGGCTGCCACCGTGCGCAGCTTCAAGCCGCGTCGCATTAAGCCTGTGGCTTGAACGCGGCGAACCGCTCCGCCATCTGCTGGTAGAACAGCCGGTCCTCGTCACTGACTGCGGCTGGGGTGACGACGCGGATCTCGATGGTCTGATCGCCGGCCGGAGTACCGGGCAGGCCGCGCCCTTTCAGCCGCATTTTCTTGCCGCCCTGGGTGCCGGCAGGCAGTTTCAGTTCCACCTCGCCGCCCAGCGTCGGCACGCTGACGGTAGCCCCCAGCGCCGATTCCCAAGGTGCTACCGGCACCACGCAGCTGAGGTCGCGGCCTTTCACCTCGAAGCGCGGGTGCTCGGCAAAGCGGATTTCGAGCAGCAGATCGCCACCAAAGCGGCCCTGGTTGTTGAGCCGGATGGTCTGGCCCTCGCTCACCCCCTTGGGGATTTTCACGTCCAGCGTCTTGCCGCTGCTGAGCTGCACACGCCGGCTGCCGCCGTGAAAGGATTCTTCCAGCGACACCGTCAGCACATCGCGCGAGTCCTCCGCCTCCGGCTGAAATCCGCCGCCCATGCTTGCGCCACCGCCGAACATCGACGAAAACAGATCGGAGAAATCACCGCTGAAGCCGCCGGGATTGCCACCCGCACTGCGGCCGCCACGACCACGTCCGGCCCAGCCCGGCGGCGGGCGGAACTGCTGGCCCGCACGCCAGTCGGCACCCAGCGCATCGTAAGCCTTGCGCTTTTCCGGATCGCTCAAGACCTCGTTCGCCTCGTTGACTTCCTTGAAGCGATCTTCCGCCCCCTTGGCCTTGCTCTTGTCCGGATGGAACTCGGCGGCAAGCTTGCGATAGGCCTTCTTGATCTCGGCAGGCGTGGCCGTGCGGGCTATGCCCAGCGCCTTGTAATAGTCCTTGTATTCCATGTGGTCATTATCAATGAAAAAGCCGCACGCCCGATGACGGGCGCGCGGCTTGAAGCAACGACAGGCTCAGTTCGTGACGGTAATGCGGCGCGGTTGAGAAGCGGGCCGCTTGGGGATGGTGATCTCCAGCACGCCATGCTTGCCGCTGGCACTCACCGAGTCACCGTCAACGGTATCCGGCAGCGCGAAGCGGCGGTAGAACTTGCCGAGCAGGCGTTCGCTTCGGCGACTTTCGACACCCTTGGCTTCCACGGTTTTCTCGCGGCTGCCACTTAGAGTGAGCACGCCGCTTTCCAGCGTGATTTCCACCGCCGAGGGATCAACACCGGGCAAATCGGCAGCAAGCACGAACTTGTCGGTGTATTCGGCGATGTCCACTTGCGGAGCGTAGTCGGCCGTGGCGCCGACACTGGCGTCCTGCGAACCGCTGTCGAAACTGCGGCTGATTTCATTGAGCAAAGCGCGGTGCAGGGACCACGGCTCATAACGAGTCAAAGTCATGTTGAATCTCCTGATGTTCAGAAGGTGGTTGTGAAACGACGATCTGTGCGCACCGGGGAACACTAGGGTTGCTACGTGGCTTTTCAAGACCTTTTGGATCAGAGCTGCGAGCGGATTTCCCACAAGTCAGGAAACAGCGGCGTGAACAGGGTGCGGCGCAGATACTCGGCGCCGGCTGAACCGCCAGTGCCGATCTTTGCTCCCAGGGTGCGCTCAACCATCTTGAGGTGGCGATACCGCCACTCCTGCAAGCCCTCGTCGAGGTCCACCAGTCGCTCGCAAACCTGGGCGGTGAATTCGTTCTTGCGATAGATCGCGATCAGCAGCAACTGCATCTCCGCATCGGGGACGATTGCCTGGGTGACATCGCGGCCGAGCGCACTGGCAGGCACCGCAGTGCCGAGTGCGGCAAGGTAGTGCAGAAAACCATCCCATGCCGTCGGTGCGGCGAAGGCGGCGGCAAGCCGCGAGTGTTCGCTGCTGCCTTCCGGATACTGCGTCAGCACACTGGCACGCTTGAGACCCAGCCGAAACTCCAGCGTGCGGAACTGCGCCGACTGGAAGCCGCTGGCGGATTCCAGCCGGCTGCGAAAGGCATTGAACGAGAGTGGCGTCATCGTCTCCAGCACATCCACCTGCTGTACCAGCGTCTTCAGAATGGTCAGCATCCGCTTGAGCGCCGCCAGCGCGCGGGCGGTATCAACGCTGGCGAAGGCGCGCTGCACTGCATCCAGTTCGTGCAGCAGCTGCTTGAACCACAGCTCGTATACCTGGTGGATGACGATGAACAGGGTCTCGTCGTGCTCGGGACCCTCGGACAGGGGTTGCTGCAAACGCAGCAGGGCTTCGAGCTGGAGGTAACTCGCATAGTTGACGGGTTTGCTGTCGCTCATGGCACAGGGCTCTCGGGCTGCACCCGCGACAACAGCAGCATGCCAGCGACGAAGAAAAACACCAGCGCGAAAATCGCCAGTCGCGGGTTGCCGGTGAGTGCCGCCGTAGCGCCCACCACCAGCGGCCCCAGCACTGCCGCGAACTTGCCGAGCATGTTGTAGAAGCCGAAGAACTGCCCTGCGGACTGCTTCGGGATGAGCTTCGCGAAGTAGCTGCGCGACAGCGATTGCACGCCGCCCTGCACCAGCCCGACCGCCGAAGCCATCAGGTAGAAATCATTCTCGGTCTTCATCTGCAACGCCCAGATGGTGACACCGATATAGACGCACAAGCCGATATAGATGCCGCGCTTGGCACCGATGTAGCCGGCCAGATACCCGAAGGCAATCGCAGCGGGGAAACTCACGAACTGCACGATCAGCAGGGCCTTGATCAACGCATCGGAGGCAAAGCCGAGCTTGATGCCAAAGTCCACTGCCATGTTCGCCACCGTGCCGACGGCATCGATGTACAGCCAGTAGGCGAACAGGAACATGTAGACCGGCTTGTGCTGACCAATCAGCTTGACCGTCGCCCACAGCGCACTCCATCCCATCGCGCCATCACCCGGTTGCGCAGCCGGTTCCCTGACGTTGCGGAACATCGGAATCGAGAACAGCAGCCACCATGCGGCGACGCTGACGAAGGCCCATTTGCCCGCCTCTGCCGCGCTCTCGAACCCGAACAGCGCGGGCTGGGTCACCATGGTGACATTGAGCAGGAACAGCACGCCGCCACCGAGATAGCCCAGTCCGTAGCCGAGCGCGGAAACCCGATCCTGCTGCTCCGGCTTCGCCACGCTCACCAGCAAAGCATCGTTGAACCCCAGGCCGCCGAAAAACCCGACACCGGCCATTGCGAACAGGGCAATCGCCCAGCCCCACTGGCCTTCACCAACGAACATCAGGCCTGCGGTGGAGACAGCGCCCAGCACGGTAAAGACCAGCAGGAACCTCTTTTTCAAACCGCGCTTGTCGGCAATAACCCCCAGCCACGGCGCCATCAGCATGACGACGAGACTCGGCAGCGAGTTGCCGAAGGCGCCGAGGTAGAAGGTCGCGGTAGCGGGATCGACCCCCTTGGCGTAATAGCTGTTGAAGAAGATAGGGAACAGGCCCACCAGCACCGTGGTGGCAAAGGCCGAGTTGGCCCAGTCGTAAAAGGCCCAGCTCCATTGCTGCTTGCGTTCGGGGGTCATGACATTGGCTCTCAGACGATTTCAAAACCCATCACCAGCGCATCTTCAGTAGCGCCCGGCCCGTTCGGGTAATAGCCCTTGCGGACACCGAGTGTGTTGAAGCCAAGGCTCTCGTACAGACGACGGGCAATAGCGTTGGAGCGGCGCACCTCCAGTAGCAGAATCGTACAGAACTGCTCGCGTGCGGTATGCAGCAGGTGTTGCATCAGGCGCCGGCCCAGGCCCCGGCCGTGATGTTCCGGATCGACACAGAGGTTCAGCAACTGCGCCTCGCCGGCAGCGATGCTGAAGAAGGCATAGGCGAGCACACTGTCCTGCGCGTCGAGCAGCGCCCAGCAGGCCGTGCCGGCCCTGAAGCTGTCCTGCATGATCTTGGCCGACCAGGGAAACGGATAGCCGCGAATCTCGATGGCGTGGAGTTCGTCCACCCGCCGGATATCGAGACGCTCGATCCGGGTGCTGGTCTCAAGCATGTGCCTTGAGGTGCTGCGCGATCTTCTTCAGGTCTTCCCAGCTCTTGGCTTTTTCCTTGGGCGCGCGCAACAGATAGGCCGGGTGGTAGGTGACGAACACCGGCGTCTGCGACAGGCCGTACTGATGCAGCGGCCCACGCAGCCGCGACAGCGGTTCGTCGGTGCTGAGCAGGCGCTGTGCGGCGATGCGGCCGAGCGCGACGATGAGCCTGGGCCTGACGTGGGCGATCTGAGCATCGAGATAACTGCGACAGGCCTCGACCTCGTCCTTTTCCGGATCTCGATTGCCGGGCGGTCGGCATTTGACGACATTGGCGATGAATACGCCACCGTTCGACGAAGGGGTGGAGTCGTCGTCCAGGCGGCTGCGGCCAATGGCTTTCAGCATCTCGTCCAGCAGCTTGCCGGCGCGGCCCACGAACGGCTCGCCGCTGGCGTCCTCATCGGCGCCGGGGCCCTCGCCCACCACCATCAGCGGTGCAGCCGAGTTGCCGACGCCGAACACCGTCTTGGTGCGCGTACTGCACAGCTTGCAGCGCATGCAGTGGGCCACCTCGGCACGCAGGCCCAGCCAGTCGGTGCTGGGGGTAAACAGGCTGGCAACCGGCGGTTCGGGTGCAGGCATCGGCATCACCGATGGCGCTGGAGTCGGCACCGCAGTCATCGGCAACTCTGTATTGGCAATGGCAGGCACAGACCCACCTGCCAGCACGCGCGGCTGCCAACGTTCGACTCCCAATAGCCCCAGCACCTCATCCCGGCGTTTGCTCATGCCGACATTCTCCCACCGATGGCGGACAAAAAAAGCCCGGCCGTGCGCGGCTTTTTCAGGGCGTGGGCAGATGACGGTTCAGGGCAGAGAGAATGGCCTTGAGCGAGGCGGTGACGATATTGCCGTCGATGCCGACGCCGTGGGTGGCACGGGTGGCGCTGCCGATCTTCAGCTCGATGTAGGTCACCGCCTTGGCATCGCTACCGGCGCTCACGGCGTGTTCGTGATAGTCCACTACCGCAAGCGACAGCCCAGTCAACTTCGCGAGTCCGGCCACAAAGGCATCAATCGGTCCATTGCCTTGACCATCCAGCTTTTGCGCAGTGCCTTTCACCAGCAGCTCGGTCGAGAGTTGCACGCGATCCTGCTTGGAGTCTTCCACCAGGTGATGTGCGAGGTAGGCGTAGGGGCTGGCCTGATCGAGATATTCGGCCTTGAACAGCGCAAAGATCTCTGCCGCCGTCACCTCCTTGCCAGAGGCATCTGTCACCGCCTGCACCACGGTGCTGAACTCGATCTGCAGGCGGCGCGGCAGACTCAGGCCGTATTCCGATTCGAGCAGATAGGCGATACCACCCTTGCCCGACTGTGAATTGACGCGGATCACCGCCTCGTAGCTGCGACCCAGATCGGGCGGGTCGATGGGCAGGTAGGGCATGTCCCAGAAGGCATCGGGCTTGCGCTCCGAAAACGCCTTCTTGATCGCATCCTGATGCGAGCCGGAGAAGCTGGTGAACACCAGATCGCCGACATAGGGATGGCGCGGATGCACCGGCAGCTGGTTGCAGTACTCGACCGTCGCCCGCACCGCGTCGATGTCGGAAAAATCCAGCGCCGGCGAGATGCCCTGGGTGTACAGATTGAGCGCCAGGTTGACGATATCGACATTGCCGGTGCGCTCGCCGTTGCCGAACAGGCAGCCTTCGACGCGATCCGCGCCCGCCATCAGCCCCAGTTCGGCCGCGGCGGTGCCGGTGCCACGGTCGTTGTGCGGATGCAGGGAGATCAACAGCGAATCACGCCGCTCCAGATTGCGATGCATCCACTCGATCATGTCGGCATAGACATTCGGCATCGAGTGCTCCACCGTCGCCGGCAAATTGATGATCAGCGGTTTTTCGGGCGTCGGCTCGAAGACTGCGCTCACCGCATCAACAATACGCTTGGAAAACGCCAGTTCGGTGCCGGAGAACATCTCCGGCGAGTACTCCACAAGCCAATCGGTCTCCGGCTGCGCAGCCATCAACTGCTTGATGAGCCGGGCATGGGTAACCGCCAGCTCGTCAAGTACCTGCTGCTGATCCATGTTGAACACCACCCGCCGCATCACTGGCGCGGTGGCGTTGTAGAAATGCAGGATGACGTTCTTGGCACCCCGGAGGGACTCGAAGGTGCGGCGGATCAAAGGCTCGCGCGCGGGTGTGAGCGCCTGGATGCGGACATCGTCGGGGATGCGGCCGGACTCGATGAGCAGGCGCACGAAATCGAAGTCTGTCTGCGAGGCCGAGGGAAACCCGATCTCGATTTCCTTGAAGCCGATCTTGACCAGCAGATCGAACATCCTGAGCTTGCGTTCGAGATTCATCGGCTCGATCAAGGCCTGGTTGCCGTCGCGCAGATCGGTCGAGAGCCAGATCGGCGCCCTGGTGATTTTCCGGTCGGGCCAGGTGCGGGTCTTGAGCGCCACATCGCCGATCACGGCTTCGATGGGGCGGTATTTGGTCGCGGGGTTCTTCAACATGGTGAGTCCGATTAAGGCGATTGCCTTGAATGGCAATCGCCCGGACGAACGCCACGCCATGGATGGCGTGGCAGGGGTCGGGACATTGCTGAAGTCACGGCAGGATGCCTAGGGTGATGTTACTAGTGAATGAGGTTTGGCACGGGTGCTAAGCCGCCGTGCGCGGCGCGAGAGATTGGTCTGCCTTACGGCAGAAGTCGCGCCAGAAGCTGAACACGCGCCTTCAGGCCGACGCAGGGAGCGCAGGCGGCGTGAAAAGGCGGGAAGGCGGTGTTCATGGGGCCGAGAGCTTAACGATTGCGGGCCACAAATCAAGCCGCCGGCCTTTTACGCCGCCGCAGCAACAGCGCCACCGGGCCAGACAGCGCATAGGCGAAGAAGGCGAGAAACAGTACCCGTGGCGGATCGATCGCCACCAGTGCCAGCACGCCGACCACTGCCGCAAACGGCAGGAACCGCATCCGCCCGGCCGCATTGAGCTTCTTGAAACTGTTGTAGCGGATCGAACTCACCATCGACAACGCCGTGGCCAGCATCAGGGGTGCTGCAACGAACAGCACATCCTGCCCCTGGAAAGGCACCCGGCCCGAAATCCAGCTGAACAGCGAGTGGGAGTCGTCAACACAACTCCATACGAAGAAGGTCACCACTGCCGCCGCTGCCGGCGAGGGCACCCCGTAGAAATCCTTGTTGGAACCGGCAATCGCCGCCAGCACATTGAAGCGGGCCAGCCTGAGTGCCGCACAGGCGCAATAGGTGAAGGCGATCATCCACCCCAGCTTGCCACCCAGCCACTTGTAGTCGGCGAGGTACTGCAGCGTGAAGGCGTACATGACGATGGCGGGCGCCACGCCAAACGCCACCATGTCGCAGAGCGAGTCGTACTCCTTGCCGAAATCGGTGGAGGTGTTGGTCATGCGCGCGATGCGGCCATCGAGACCGTCGGCAATCATGGCGATCAGGATGCCGATACATGCCAGCTCGAAGCGCCCGCCCATTGCCATGACGATGGCATAGAACCCACCGAACAGCGTGCCGGTGGTGAACAGGTTCGGCAGCAGGTAGATGCCCCTGCGGCGGAGTTTTTTCGGCGGCAGATCAGGAGTGACTTCAGGGGCGCTCATGCGCTTCTCCGCAGTAGGGTGGCAAGTACCGTCTCGCCACATCTTACGGTCTGGCCGAGTGTCACCTCGACACGGCAGCCGGCAGGCAGATAAATATCGAGTTGCCGCATCAGACGACGGGCACCGCAGCAGCGCCCCTGGCCGACCCGTTCACCATAGGCCGCCCAGACCGGACGCATCCCCAGCATCAGCCCACGGCCCGCGGCGAGGACGATGGCTTCGCCCTCATCGGTCATCAGACAGCTGACCTCGGGTGGCTCGCGGTCGATGGCATGCACCTCGCCCTCCACCGGTGCCCGCAACAGGTAGTTGGAAAACCACGGCACGGCAATGCCGATGCGGATTGCCTCGCGCCCCAGATAGGCATCGTGGCATTCGCGGCGGAACACCACCTTGCCATCCAGCGGTGCCAGCACGCCCAGCGGTCTGGCGACCGTGTTGCGCGGCGCATCGTGGAAAAACATGGCCGCACACACCACCAGCAGCAGCAGGATGCCCAGTACGAACCAGTGTCCGCTGCGTGCCGCCAGTGCCGCTCCGGCGAGCAGGACCAACAGCACGAGCCAACCCTCCGCGGCCACCCGCAGGGTGGATGCCAGCTGGGCGCGCATGAGCCGTTCGTCTGATCTGCCGAACGCCCTAGTTCTTGGTCTTGTCGACCAGCTTGTTCTTGGCGATCCAGGGCATCATCGAGCGCAGGCGGGCGCCCACTTCTTCGATCTGGTGTTCGGCGCCCAAGCGACGCCGCGCCTTGAGCAAAGGCTGCCCGGCCTGGTTCTCGAGCACGAAATCACGCGCGAACTTGCCGGTCTGGATATCGGTCAGCACCCGCTTCATTTCCTTCTTGGTCTCTTCGGTGACGATGCGCGGGCCGGTGACGTAGTCGCCGTACTCGGCGGTGTTGCTGATCGAGTAGCGCATCGTCGAGATGCCACCCTCGTACATCAGGTCGACGATCAGCTTGAGTTCGTGCAGGCACTCGAAGTAAGCCATCTCCGGGGCGTAGCCGGCTTCCACCAGTGTTTCGAAACCAGCCTGCACCAGCGCCGAGGCACCACCACAAAGAACCGCCTGTTCGCCGAACAGATCGGTCTCGGTTTCTTCGCGGAAATTGGTTTCGATGATGCCGGCCCGACCGCCGCCGTTGGCGCTGGCATAGCTGAGCGCAATCGCCTTGGCGTTGCCGGTGGCGTTCTGGTGGATGGCGATCAGCGAGGGCACGCCGCCGCCCTGGGTGTAGGTGCTACGCACGGTATGACCGGGGCCCTTGGGCGCGATCATGATCACATCCAGATCGGCGCGCGGCTCGATCAGCTGGAAGTGGATGTTGAACCCGTGCGCGAAAGCGAGCGCAGCGCCCTGCTTGAGGTTGGGCGCGATGGAGTCTTCGTAGATCTTGCGCTGGTCCTGATCCGGGGCGAGGATCATCACCACGTCGGCAGTCTTCACCGCCTCGGCAACTTCAGAAACCTTCAAGCCGGCGTTGGTGGCCTTCTCCCAGCTCTTGGAGCCTTTGCGGAGTGCGACGCTGACATCGACGCCGGAATCCTTCAGGTTGAGCGCGTGGGCATGGCCCTGGGAACCGTAGCCGACGATGACGACTTTCTTGCCTTGGATGAGGGAGAGGTCGGCGTCTTTGTCGTAGAAGATGGAGATGCTCACAGTCGTGGCTCCGGTTTGTGGTTTGGGTGGTGGGTGCAGCGAAAAATCAGGCTTTGCGCAGGACGGCGTGACCCAGCGCCAGCGCCGCGACGCCGGAGCGGACCAGCTCCAGCACCGTGGAAATCCTGGCGAGAGCGGCAATGAACGCCTCGATCTGGGCGGCGGTACCGGCCAGCTGCGCGGTACGGGTGTTGTCGGTGCCGTCGAGCGCAGTGGCGTGGTGGTCGCGCACGCAGTGGATGAAGGCGTTGGCCTGTTGCGGCAGCAGCTCGATCTTGATGATGAGCAGCTCGCATTCGACATGTTCAGCGGCGGAGAGGTCTGCGATCTCGACCACATCGACCAGTTTGCGGGTCTGCGCCACGATCTGCTCGATGACGGCATCCGAGCCGCTGGTGACCAGCGTCAACCGGGACATCAGGGGATCATGCGTGGGGGCGACGCAGAGCGACTCGATGTTGTAGCCCCGTGTCGAAAACACGTTGGCGACGCGCGACAGTGCGCCGGCTTCGTTTTGCAGCAGGATCGAAACGATGTGTCGCATTTGTAAGCACAACGCCGCCCGACAGGCAGCAGGGGCGCGAACCTTAGCCGCGACGGGCGCGGAACGCAATCATCCCGCCCCGCAGCGATCAGGTGGGCGGAACCTTGCTCACCCATTCCACCAGCTGCGCCCTGCGGCTGAACCCGAGTTTGCCGTAGAGATTGTAGGCGTGGGTGGATACCGTCGAAGGGGCCAGTTTGAGTTCATGGGCGATCTCCTTGAAAGTCATGCCGCTGGCCAGCTTGCGCGCCACCTGCAGCTCGCGGGTGCTGACGCTGGGCAGGCGCCGGTTCTTACGCACCCGCACATGAAACTTGTCCTGCGCCTGGTCGATGCGGAAGTACAGGCCGAGGTGCGCCTGCCCCTGCAGGGCATGCCGCGGCTCCCAGCTGAAATCGAACGGCAGCCTGCTGCCGTCCCAACTGCCGTCGGACAGGCGCAGATAATCCTCGAATACCCGGTCGGCAGATTCGATCAGACCCTGTGCATCGACGATGGCGAAGCCGACCGGTTCCAGTTCGCCCCCCTTGGCCTGGCGCATCAGGCCCTGCAGACGCCGCGAGAGCCGCTCGGCGCACGCCAGGTGTTCGAGCGTGATCGACAGAAACTGCCGCTCGTCGTCGGTAAACAGCGCAGGCATCGAACGCTGCCAGGTGAATTCGTGGCGGCTGTTGTCCGCCGGCTCGAGCACCTCGATGCGCAGGGTGCAGAAATCGCCCGTGGTCGGCTGCAGGGCACTGCCGGCCACCGCCAGTTCGCGAATGCCGGAAGGTCCGATCACCGCCCAGCGCGCCTGCGAACGCGGCAGGCGTTCCACCATCGCCGACAGCGCCCACTGGCTGAAATGGTCCGGATGGTCCAGAACCCCGGAGTACAGCGTTCCCACAAAACTGTTCATGTTTCTACGGCTCCCCAGCCACGCGTGGCGTATTGGATGCTGTACTAGACAATTTAGCTATCGTAATTATTGCGAGTAATAGCAAATACCGCTGTCCCTTGCATGCCGGCTCACACAAAGCCGTGCACACCGGGATGGCTGCACCGCAGCAGGCGAAAGTGGTATAACGCGCGCCCTTCAAGCCGCCCCAGATGTACCCTCCGGTCAGTCACCGAGTCAGCCCATGAACGCCGCCACGCCCCTCGCGCACCCCAAAACCCGTCAAGCCATGACCGGTGCCGAGATCGTCGTCCAGGTGCTCGCGGACGAGGGCGTGGACGTCATCTTCGGCTATTCCGGCGGCGCGATTCTGCCCACCTATGACGCGGTGTTCCGCTACAACCAGGTCAATCCCCGGGCCGACGGCAAGGATCCGATCCCGCTGATCGTGCCCGCTAACGAGCAGGCGGCGGGTTTCATGGCCGCAGGCTATGCGCGCGCCTCCGGCAAGGTGGGGGTAGCCCTGGTGACTTCGGGCCCGGGTGCCACCAACACTGTCACCCCGGTGCGCGACTGCATGGCGGACTCCATCCCGATCGTGGTGATCTGCGGCCAGGTGCCCACTGCTGCCATCGGCTCCGACGGATTTCAGGAAGCGCCGATCAGCGCCATCATGGGTCCCTGCGCGAAGCATGTGTTCCTGGTGACCGATCCCAGCAAGCTCGAAGCCACCATGCGTACCGCCTTCGAGATCGCCCGCAGCGGTCGCCCAGGACCGGTGGTGGTCGACATCCCCAAGGATGTGCAGAACTGGTCGGGCAGCTTTCTGGGCGAAGGCGTGCTGCCGATCCCCGGCTATCGCGCGCGACTGGATGCGATGCGCAACAACCGGCTGACCGCCGACAAGCTGGCAGACTTCGAGAAATTGCTGCGCACCGCTAGGCGGCCCTTGTTGTATGTGGGCGGCGGCGCCATTCACGCTGAAGCGGCAGCCTCGCTGACGGCGTTTGCGGATGCCTTCGGCATTCCTGTCACCACTACCTTGATGGGCTTTGGTGCCTACGACACCACCAAGCCGCGCGCCCTGCATATGCTGGGCATGCACGGCACCGCTTTTGCCAACTACGCTGTCGATGACTGTGATGCCCTGATCGCGGTAGGTGCTCGCTTCGACGACCGGGTGGCCGGGGTGCCGGGCAAGTTCGCGCCGCGTGCCAAGTGGATCGCGCATCTCGACATCGACGCCGGCGAGATCAACAAGGTGAAGCGGGTGCACTGGAGCCATGTCGGCGAACTGAATCCGGCGCTCGATGCGATGACCGCGCATCTGCAGGCTGCTGGGTTCAAGCCCGACTATGCCGAGTGGCATGCCCACATCGCCCAGCTCAAGATCACTCACGCCATGAACTACGAGCGCGGCGGCGAGCACATCCAGCCGCACGCGGTGATCGAAGAGATCAACAAACTCACCCAGGGCGAGGCGGTGGTCTCCACCGGCGTCGGCCAACACCAGATGTGGGCGGCGCAGTATTTCGACTTCAAGCGGCCACGGCTCTGGCTCACCAGCGGCAGCATGGGCACCATGGGCTTCGGGCTGCCGGCGGCCATCGGTGCGGCATTCGCACAGCCCGGCAAAGTCATCATCGACATCGATGGCGACGCCTCGATCCGCATGAACCTGGGCGAGCTGGAGACCGCGACGACCTACAACCTGCCGGTGAAGATCGTGGTGCTCAACAATTTCGGCGACGGCATGGTCAAGCAGTGGCAGCGGCTGTTCTTCGAAAGCCGCTACGCAGGCTCCGATAAATCACTGCACCGCAAGGATTTCATCAAGGCGGTGCAGGCCGATGGCTATGAGTTTGCGGTGCGGGTATCTAAGAAGGACGAGCTCGCGGCTGCAGTGAAGGCCTTCATCGACTTTCCCGGTCCGGCATTTCTCGAAGTGCTGATCGACCCGATGGCGAGTGTCTACCCGATGGTCGGCCCTGGCATGGGCTATGCCGAAATGATCACCGGGCCGTGGATCACTTCGCGCGCCGGCGAGGCAAGGACCGAGAAGCAGGACAAGGCGGATTTGTTCTAGTTTCAGCGGGCGGATACGCAAGGCTTATCCGCCCGATTGCTGCCGGTTCAGGTGCTCAAGGCCACGGCAAACTGCGCCTCGGTCTTGGCCTTGATCTCGTCCAGGGTCACATCGGTGGCCAGTTCGGTGAGTGTGGCCCCGCCGCCCTTCCGATCAATCGCGAACACGCCCAGGTCGGTGATGAGCAGGTCCACCACGCCCTTGCCGGTGAGCGGCAGGCTGCACGCGCGCTTGAACTTTGGCTCGCCCGCCTTTTCGCAGTGATCCATCACCACCACCACCCGCTTGACGCCGGCGACCAGGTCCATCGCACCACCCATGCCCTTGATCATCTTGCCGGGCACCATCCAGTTGGCGAGATCACCGTTCTCGGCGACCTGCATGCCACCCAGAATCGACAGGTTGATATGGCCGCCGCGGATCATCCCGAAGCTGTCGGCACTGCTGAAATAGCTGGTCTGCGGCAGCTCGGTGATGGTCTGCTTGCCGGCATTGATCAGGTCCGCGTCGGCCTCGCCCTCAAACGGAAACGGTCCCATGCCCAGCATGCCGTTCTCGCTTTGCAGGGTGACGGTGATGCCCTCCGGGATCATGTTGGCGACCAGGGTCGGGATACCGATGCCGAGGTTGACGTAGAAACCGTCTTGCAGCTCTTTGGCGGCGCGCTGGGCCATTTGTTCGCGGGTCCAGGCCATCAGACTGCTCCGGTTACTTTGGGGCGGGTGGTAAGCCGCTCGATGTGCTTGGTGTAGGTTTTTCCCACCACGATGCGATCGACAAAGATGCCGGGCGTGTGAATCTGGTCGGCATCGAGTGTGCCCACCGGCACGATCATTTCCACCTCGGCGACAGTCACCTTGCCGGCAGTGGCAATCATCGGGTTGAAGTTGCGCGCCGTCTTGCGATACACGAGGTTGCCTTCGGTGTCGGCCTTCCAAGCCTTGACCATGGAGAGATCTGCGACCAGTCCGGTTTCCATCACGTACCACTCGCCGTTGAACTGTCGGGTTTCCTTGCCCTCGGCCACCGCCGTGCCGTAGCCGGTGCGGGTGTAGAAGGCGGGGATGCCGGCGCCACCAGCGCGGATGCGCTCGGCCAATGTGCCCTGCGGATTGAACTCGATCTCGATCTCGCCGCTCATGTAGCGGGTCTCCAGAATCTTGTTCTCGCCGACATAAGAGGCCAGCACTTTCCGGATCTGGTTGTTGGCCAGTACCAGCCACATGCCGTGGTGGTCGCAGCCGACGTTGTTGCCGATGACAGTGAGATCCCTGGCGTTGGAATCGCGCAGCGCGACGATGAGGGTTTCCGGGATGCCGCACAGCCCGAAGCCGCCGCTCATCACCGTCATGCCGTCAAAGGTCAGGCCCGCCAGTGCGCTGGCGGAGTCGGAATAAATCTTGCTCTTCACTAAATCGTTCTCCGTGGGTGAATGGGCTTTCTGAAGGCCCGTCTCAGGATTTCGCCGAAGCAAGCAAGCGCAAGGCGCCTTTCAGATGCGGAACGTCATACATCTTCCCGTCCAGCGACACCGCCCCTGCCCCGCCGGCAAAGGCAGCCACCACCCGCTGCGCCTGCGCGATTTCTGCCGCCGAGGGGGTAAACGCCGCATTGATCAGTGGCACCTGATCGGGATGGATCGCCACCTTGCCGGTAAAGCCGTCATAGCGCGCCGCCTCGGTATTGCGCGTGCAGCCATCGGGGTCCTTGAAGTCGACATAGACGGTGTCGATGGCCTCGACCTCCAGTGCGTGGCAAGCCAGCAGGCACTGAATGCGCGCGTGCTGGTAAACCGGCCGCCAGCTGCCGTCCGCCGCGCGCGGGTCGCCTGCGCCGATGGCGGCACTCAGGTCCTCGCCACCCCAGAGCATGCCTTTCAGCCGCGGGTAATGTCCCGGGCGCAGTTCGCCCATGCGCAGCACGGCCGAAGGCGTCTCGGTGCATACCGCGAGAATGCCGATCGAGCCCGCACCAACTCCGCTCATGGCCTCTGCCATGTCCAGGTAGCGACTGACGGTGAGCAAGTCCTCCGGGCCACGGATTTTCGGCAGCACGATGCCGACTGGTGCCAGGGGCACAGCCGCCGCCAGGTCCTTGAGCAGTTCACCGGAAGCGAGATCATTGACCCGCACCCAGAACTGGCTCTTGCCGGTATAGCTCCTGGCGTAGTCCGCCAGCATCTGGCGCGCCAGCGGCTTGCGCTCGGGCAGCACCGCGTCTTCGAGGTCGAAGGCCAGCGCGTCGGCGCCGGCACCGGCGGCCTTGGCCAGCTTGCGCTCGCTGTCGGCGGGCACGAACAACAGTGACTTCATGAATGCTCCGGATGGGTGCGGGTTATGCCGACGAAAACCCTGTCAACAGACCCTTAGTATGGAACGATATCGAGCGTCGATTGCAGGTCAGAACGCCAAACACCATGCTCGCTACCGCCACCGCCGACATCATGCGCAAGCATGCGGAACCGGGGCAGCGCCACGTCCGCCGCTCAGCGATAGCCATAGGACGCGGCCCTGGCTTGCACTTCGGCCGCGAAACATTCGCCTTCAGGGCGCCAGGGCAATGGCGCCCCGAGACTGGCCTGCGCTGCCAGTTCGAGATCGGCAGCAGCAAAGGGTTCCAGGGCTTCCGGCTCCAGACCATAGGGCGCGCTGCGCGGGCCGTGGCCGGCGAAGCGCCAGTGTTCCTGCGCGGCCATAGCAGCCGTTGCGGCCGACTCTGCCGTCACCCCCAGCGCCGCGCACAGCGCCGTTGCGGCTGTCGCAAAGTCCTCGTCCAGCGCCTCGCCCCGCAAGCGCAGCAGCGGCGCGCGCAGGCGCCACAGGGCGTCGAGATTGTGCTCGGCGCGCAGCCAGGCGATCTGCGGGTCGAGCACCGGCGGACGCCGGGCGTGATCCTTGAAATCCTGCGGCACGAACAGCCGTCCGCGCGCCCAGCCGTGCAGCAGCACCCCCTGCGACCAGGGGTGACGCAGCAGGTGGATGAGCTCGATGCGTGGGCTGGCCGCTTGCAGGCGCTGCAAGTCCATGGGCCGCAGCGGGCTTTCGGCGTCCGGCACGATCAGCCGGCGTGGCGCCACACTGGCGGCGAGGTGCTGCAGCAGCGCCGCAGTCGGCATAGATCGCCGGGTTTCCAGCCAGCGGTGCGCCTGCCAGACCGCAGTGTCGCTCTGGCCGCCAAAGTCGAGTTCGGCCAGCGCGCGCAGCAGGCCATGGGCGTGGCCGCCCTGCCCCATGGCGAAAATATCCAGCAATTCGCCGACGCTGTCGGCGAGAAACAGATTGAGTTCCGGCACCGCAACCAGCGCCGGATGCTGCCCGAGCACGCCAGCCAGCAGGCTGGCACCGCTGAACGGTGCAGCGAGTAAGTAGACCGGCGGCAAGGTGCTCATCTGCCCGTGTCGAGGGTCTGGCTCTGGCCCAGCCAGACTTCGCAACCGCCCCGTGGATTCGGCACGTACTGCCAGCGGCCGTCGCGCTTCACCGCCACCTTGGGGCCGAACGGATTGGCTGTCGCCACGAACAGGCCGTGCGGAGTGGAGACGATGTTGCGGATGCCCCAGTTGAACTTGTTGCCGAAGCCGTTGCGGGTCACCGGCTGCCAGTGGATGCCATCGGGCGAGCGCCACAGCTCGGCACCGCCGAAGCGCGCCACGAACTCCTCGTCGCCCCAGCGGCGCAGCAGGGTGAGCATGTCTTCGGGCCAGCGGTTGACCGCCATGTAGGGGATCAGGTTGGCCCAGCAAAACGTGCCGGCATAGAGCCAGCCGCGGTGCTCGCACAGCCGCCAGAAATACCCATTGAGCAGGCTGTCGAAGCCGGGGCCGAAGCCGGACAGCGGGAACTTCAGACCCCAGGCAGTGTGGCGCGCCTCGCCGACCACCAGGTCCCAGCTGTCGTCCGGCCAGATGCGGATCATCTCCGCCGCTGCCGGCCCGATCTTGGCGGCGCGGTGATAGCCGCCGTTGATGATGCCGCAGCCGACATACAGCGCCCCCCTGAACACGCACATCGCACCCGAACCCTCGTTGAGGCGGCCCCGCCCGGCACCGCTGTCGAGCACCTTGGTCCAGACATAGGGCGGCTTGCCGCCGCGGGTTTTCCAGATTTCGGTGCCGGTCACCGGGTTGACGGTGCCGCCGTAGAGATGGCCGTTGAACTGCACCATCTCGAACACGGTGCCATTGCCCTTGTTGCCAAAGCCTTCCTCGTTCACCGGCACCCAGCGGCCCTCGGCAAGGTGGTCGCAGGCGTAGACGATGGCCTCGCTGCTGATGTCCTGGTTGAAGCCTTTGCTGGTGCCGGAGGCGGTGGGACTCAGGTGCACGCGGCCATCGAACTGTTCGAGTGCCCGGCAGGTGCGCACCGCTGCACCAAAGGGCGGACGCGGGATGGGCGCGAAGGCGATGCCGTCGGCGGTGCGCAGCACGTCCGGCGTATGCGCGGTGTGCGGCGACCACGACGAGATGTACAGACAGGGCCCGGAGTCGGAAGGGTCCTGGATGACGGCCATGCCACGGAAGCCAATGTAGCTCGGCACATCGTCGCGGCCATTGTTGCCGTGGACGACGGGCGAGCGGTAGGCCAGTCGCCAGCTGTCGGTTTCCGGCGTGTATTCCCACACCTGCGCGCGCCGGTCGAGATCGTAGATGTCGTCCGGCGCCTCGATCGGCCAGGGACGGATGCCTTCGCGCTGGCCGGAGAGCCTGAGCGCCGCAAGCTGTGCACGGGTGGTACCTACATAGAGCTTGCCCTGGAACCAGGCCATGCTGTGGGCGTAATGGTTCCAGCCATCGCCGAAGCCGTTCAGGCAGGTGAGGCGGAAGTCCTCGCCCGCGAGCGGCTGGCCTGCGGCGGCCACTAAGGAATCCAGGACCACAGTTCCACCATCAGGAAGCGGCTGATCGAACGCGTGAACACCAGCCCGAACAGGCTCCAGCCCGCAGAGATCTTGGCGTTGCCGGTCATGCCGGCCTTGAGCTCGCCGGCAGCATCGATGACGGTGACGTTGACCCGCACGATCTTGCCGTATTTACCCTCCTCCGCATTCGGCGCGATGCTGCGCACCAGGCCCCTGAAGCTGCTGTTGGGAAACGCCCAGGGCTTGGCTGAGGCGGAGGCGCCCAGCTGGATGGCGCCGATGGCGGACTCCGACAGTTTCACCTCGGCAATCAGTTCGCCGGTGTCCTCGATGGTGGCCAGCAGTGCCCCGCGATCCAGATAGCTGCCGCGGGCGAACAGCAGCCGCGGCGCCACCACCACACCGCCGATCGGGGCCACCAGCACGGTGGCCGTGAGCTGCTCGCGCTGATAGTCGAGATCCACCCTCACGCCCTGCACCTCCGCTTCCAGTGCCTTGATGCGGTCGTCCTGGGTCGGGCTGCTGACCAGGGCCAGCGCCCGTTCAGCCTCAATCAGCTGCTGCCTGGCGACTTCCGCCGTGCCCTTGGCGCGGTCGTAGTCCTGCGGCGTCACCGACTTGCCCTGGTAGGCGGTGGCGATGCGCTGGAAGCTGCCGCTGGCGAGATCGGCGTTGGCGCGCGCCGTGGCGACGCGCTGGCGGGCGACGTCGATCTCTTCCGACTTGGCGCCTTTTTTCGCAAGTGCCAAATCGGCCTGCAAGCGCGCCAGCGCAGCCTCGGCACCGGCCACCTTTGCCTTCTGCGCAGTGTCATCCAGGCGCGCCAGTGGCTGCCCGGGCTTGACCGTATCGCCTTCGCGCACCAGCACCTCGCGCACATCACCGGGGGTGAGCGCGCGCACATCGGCACGATCGCGCGGCAGGATCTCGAAGCTGCCGCCGGGGGAATGCGGATACGGCAGCAGGCAGAGCAGCAGCAGGCCACCGGCCCACCCGAGCTGCTTGCGGCTGGGCCGCCACGGGGCCGCCCTGAGCTGTCCCATCGCCGTTTTTTCCACTGCCGTCCGCATGTATTGCTTGAACATGAGCATCCCCACCAGGGCCAGAACCAGAACCACGCCAGTCCCCTGCAGGCGCGCTTCCAGCGCGCCGCCGAGGAGCCACAGAATCACGCCCAGCGACGCCAAGCCGTAGGCAAAACCAAAGCCCGAAAACCACAGCAGCCCGCGGCGCGGCAGCTTTCTGGCCTGCGTCATCCAGGGCCGCTCGACGCCGTAGAGGGCAAAGTCCGCCTGCTGTCGCAGGTCGAGCACATCCAGTGCGTTGGCTAGCAGCCAGTAACCGTCGCGCATCGCCAGCGGGTTGCTGCGCAGCAGCAGCGAGATGGCAGCTGCCGATGCTGCGGCCGAGGCCGCACCGGCGATGTTGGGCGTGGTGCTGGCGGTGAGAAACCAGACCAGGATGCCCAGCACCATCAGCAGCGCGCTACCGACGAGTCCCGCAGCCACCAGCCGCAGGCGGTTGTGGCGGTCTATGCGTGCGGCAGCGCCGTGGGTATCCGCGACGAAATAGGGAATTTTCAGCAGGCCGTAGCGGATGCCGAACTTCGGCGCTTCGGCAGTAAAGCGGATCACCGCTGCCGCCCGTGCCGACATCGAGAACAGATTGACCAGCCAGCCGGCAAGAATCACCGCGGCCACAGCCTTCAGTCCTGGCAGTTGCAAGACGCCAAACGCCAGCCATTCGAGGCGACGGCTGTAGAGCAGGGTCAGCGCCGCGACACACAGCAGCGCCAGTATCAGCAGCCGGCGCAGTGACACCAGCGGCCATACCAGCAGCTGGCCGAGCATCACGAACGGCGCCGCCGACAGCAGCACCTCGATGCGTACCGCGTCGCCACGGCGGTCGCCCAGCGCACCGGTGGCGGAGTGCATCACCGCCGGCTGCGCCAGCGAACCGGGCATTGAGGATGGTGGCAGCGCACGGCCTTCTGCCGCTTCGCGCTGCTGGCCGCTCAAGGCCCGCCGGAGCAGGCGAAGCTGCTCGGCGTCGGTGTGCGCGGGCACCGGCAGCGGCTCGTGGCTGCCAGGTTCGAGCTTGCCGGCTTCGGCGAGGCGGCTGGCGAAGGCTTCCAGTTCGGCGGCGCTGACCGGCCCGCCCAGGCGCCGGGCTGCACCCGCCAGCAGTTGCGCAGTCGGCGTGTTGCCATCGAACAGCGTTGCCAGCAGCGCCTCGTCCCTCGCAGCCCTGAACGGGCCCGGCAAAGGGTGATAGCGGCGGTAACGGGGCCTGGCGGTCGTGTGCATCGCGTCAGGGGCAGGAGCTGGCGGCACTCAGTTCGCGGCGTCACCGCTGGCGCCGCTGGCGGTGTCCGCCCCAGCCGGCTGCAACAGCCGGTTGATGTGGCCGAGATCGGAGGTCAGCAGAGCACCCGCCACCTGCTTGAGATGGAGCGTGTCGGCCAGAAACCGGTAGCGGCTGGCGGTCAGCGCAAACTCCGCGCTGTAGCGCTGCTCGACCGCTGCCAGCAGGTCGCTGCTGCTGCGGGTGCCGGACTCGAAACCGGAGCGGTTGGCCTGCTCCGACAGCACGGCAGCTTCGAGCGCACGCTGCACGGCGGTGATCTTCTGCTTGCCGAGGGTGGTGCTGGCATAGGCGATTCGGGTATCGCGCACGGTCTTGTTGATGATGGCGGCGAGTTCGGATTGCGCCCGCTTCTGTTCGCTCTGCGCGAGGCTGATCTCGGCCGTCAGCAGGCCGCCGGTGAACAGCGGCAGGCTGGCGGTCAGGCCGATGCGCTTGTCGGTTTCCTCGCGCCTGCCGGTGACGCCACCCTGGTTGTCGAGACGACTGATGGAGCCGACCAGATCGACTTTGGGATAACGCAGATATCGGGCTTTCTCGACATCGGCCCTCGCCACCCCGACCTGCATCTGCTGGGCCAAGATGGCGGGGTTGTTGTTGCGCGCACGGGTCGTCCAGGCCGATTCGTCCGCCGGCGTTGGCGGCAGCAGTTCAACCGTTGGCGACAGCGGCAGGATGCTCTCGTAGCGCTGTCCGGTAAGGGCTTCGAGATCGACGTAGGCGCCTTCCACCGCGCGGCGCGCTTCTTCTAGGCCCACGGCCGCAAGCTCCAGGCTGGCCTGTGCGGATTTCGACTCCGCCTCCAGCGCCAGCCCTGCATCGGTGCGGCCCTGGATCTGCTCGTGCTGGGTCTTCAGCGCCTGCACCTTGGCCTCGCTGATGCGCCGCTGTTCCTGCGCGGCCAACAGGCCGAAGTAGGCGTTGCAGACGCCGACGATCAGCGCATCCTCCGCGACATCGGACAGAAACCGCACTCTTGCTGCCTGCTGCACAGCCTTGCCGGCGTTGAACAGCAAGTCCCCGGAGAACACCGCCTGCCTGAGGTAGGCGCCATAACTCTGGCGCGGAAAATCATCCTGCAGATCGATGTTCTGACGTCCGAAATAGTCGCCCCTCACCCGCTCGTCTAGATAGTCGTAGCTGCCCGCCAGACTCAGCTGCGGGTAGTAGCGCGATTCGGCAATCGGCAGCAGCTGCTGGGCGCTGGCATAAGCATCGAGCGTGGCCTGGTAGGCGGGGTTGCTGCGCAGCGCATCATTGACTGCGGTCATTAGGTCCGCGGGGGCCGCAATGGCGTTCGCCGTCCAGGCACACAGCATTGCGCAGCGCAATCCATTACCGAGGCTTCTAGCCTGTCTCATCCACATACGCGTCCTTGCATATCCACTGGATTCAGGAGCGACTGTAGCAGCCGGCCGAGCGCCAGGGCAGGCTGGAAGCACTGGCGACAATCCATGCCCTTCCACGCCTCTTGATGCCGGAAACAGAAAGGGCTGCCCTGCGGCAGCCCTTAGTATTTGCTGGCGTTCCCAAGGGGATTCGAACCCCTATACTCACCGTGAAAGGGTGATGTCCTAACCGTTAGACGATGGGAACAACGAGGCGGACAAACTGATGAAACCAGAGAATATGGTGGAGCCAGTCGGGATCGAACCGACGACCTCTTGCATGCCATGCAAGCGCTCTCCCAGCTGAGCTATGGCCCCTTGCGGGACGCGGATTATAGAAGCAGCCTCCACGAATCGCAACGGAAAGTTGCCGGCGATTTTTCTCCTCGGTGGAATGCCGGTTTCTGCATGCCGCGCGTCGGTGCCGTCAGGGCACGGCACGCGTGATGGTGAGCAGCACGGTCTTTTCCGCCTGTGCGCGGGTCACCGTCACACTCCCTTCCAGATCGCCCGATTCCGCCAGCGCCCCGCCGGAGCGAGACAATCTGGCGGTGACGGTGTAGCGGTCGAACTGCGACAGCGTCATTGCCGGCGTCATCGCCATGGTGTCGTCCAGGGTGACGCTGAGCGGCAGCCTGGCGGCAGGCAGCTTCTGCACCGCCAGCGGCATCTGCGGTGCCGATCCATTGCCTGGAGCGGCCTTGGCGAACACGAACAGGGTGGCGTTGTCGGGCCATTGTTTCGCGAGTGCGGGCGCTAGCCTGATCTCTACCGTCAGGCGGGTGCCACCGGTTGCCACCGCACTCACTGGCAGGCTCGCGGCCGTCGGCGGCGCAAGGCTTGCACTGCCGCCGGCCTGCACACGCAGTTCGTCCAGACGGCCCGCCACCATGGCCTTCAGATCATCCGGCAATTCCTGCCCAAGCAATTGCTGCAGACGCTGCGAGGCGCGGGGGAAGTTGCCAGCCTGGGCATCGGCCAGCGAGCCGTACCAGAGTGCCTTGCCGTAGCCGGGATCCAGCCCGAGGGCGGCCTCGAACAGCTGCGCCGGCCGGCCCAGCAGATCGCGGTCCCGTGCGAGGGCCAGCGCCTCACCCTCGTTCACCAGCCAGTCGGCATGGCTGCTGCGGCTCAGTTCATTGGCCTTGCCGTAGGCCTTGGCCGAATCCTCGTGCCGGTTCATCACGAAATAGCTGCGACCTAGCATCGACCAGCCTTCAGCATCGTCGGGTTGCGACTGCAATCGCAGGGCCAGCTTGGTCACCATCGCCTGGATGTCGGCCTCACTGGGCACGCCACTGCTGGCGGGTGCTGTCGCAATGACCTGCGCCGTGCGCCAGCTTCCGGCCTGCCAGTACCAGACGCCCGCGAACAGCGGCAGCAGCAGCGCAAGCCCCAGCGCGATGCCAGGCTGATGGCTGCCTCCGGAGCGCGGCGACTGCACAGGGGCACCGGCGTCTGCAAGCAGGCGCGCGTCCATCTCCTGGCGGATCGCAGCGGCCTCGTCGGCCGGCAGCACGCCGGCCTCGATGTCGGCCTTCAACTCCTGCAGGCGGCTGCTGTAGGCGGCGACATTGGCGGTCTTGCGGGTCAGGCCCACCGGTTCGCGGCGTTGCCAGAGCGGTCGCGTCAGCCAGAGTGCCGCCATCGCACCGAGTGCGGCCATCGCCAGCCAGAGCGTCATTTGCTTTCGTCCTGTGCGGCCAGTGCGGCGCGGGTATCTGCGAGCAGCTTCTGTACCTCGGCCTCGTCAACTGCGCGCGGCGCCATCACCGGCTTGCGGGTGCCGCGCATCCAGTGGACGGCCCACGCCAGGGCGCCGATCAGCAGCAGGAACGGGCCCATCCAGAGCAATGCAGTAGTGGCCTTGAATGGCGGCCGATACAGTACGAAGTCGCCGTAGCGATCGGTGAGATAGCTGGTGATCTCGGCGTTGCTGCGGCCTTCCGCCAGCTGCTTTTTCACCTGCTCGCGCAGGTCCACCGCGAGTGGCGCACTGGACTCGGCAATGGTCTGGTTCTGGCAGACCAGGCAGCGCAGCTCGTTGATGAGCTGGTGATAGCGGACATCCTGCGCGGTATCGAGGCCAGCGGTTTGCGCCTGCGCCAGCGTCGCCGCCAGCAGCACCATGCACAGCACGGTTTTCATGATCTGCTCCCCGCCATCAGCGGCGCCATTTTCTCGCGCCAGACCTGCTCGGTGACCGGGCCGATCTGCTTGAACAGGATGATCCCGTCGGGACTCAGCACATAGCTCTCCGGCACGCCGTAGACACCCCAGTCGAGACCCGCTGCGCCCTGGGCATCGGCTGCCACCACCCGGTAGGGATTGCCGAACCGCGCCAGCCATTGCGCCCCGTCGGCATCGCTGTCCTTGTAGTCGATGCCGATGATCTCGACGCCTTCTTTCGCCAGCTGCATCAGCAGCGGATGTTCGACCCGGCAACCCGCGCACCAGCTGGCAAAGAAATTGACCAGCACCGGTCGCCCCCTGAGGTCGGCATTGGCGAGCTGCGGAGGAGTACCGCCCAGACCAGGCAGCGCGAACGCCGGTGCCGACTTGCCGATCAGCGGCGAGGGCACTTCGCGCGGGTCGTGGGTGAGGCCCACGGCGAGCAGCGCCAGCAGGCCCAGCATCAACGCCATCGGGATCGCGAAACGCATCAGGCAACTGCCTCGTTACCGGTCAGCGAAGGTGCTGGCTGCACGGCGCGAGCCAGACGGTAGCGGCGATCCATCATCGAGCACAGCCCGCCGAAGAACATCAGCACGCCGCCCAGCCAGACGAAACGGATCATCGGCTTGTAGTAGAGCCGCAGGCTCCAGTCACCGGCTATCTTGTCCTTGTCGATCGGCTCGCCAAGGGCGACGTAGAGATCACGGAACGGGCCGACGTCCACACCCGTCTCGGTCATCACGCTGCCCTGGCTCGGATACAGCCGCTTCTCGGGTTCGAGGGTAGTGATGGTGCGGCCATTGCGCTCGACCACCACCGTGCCGCGATCGGCGATGAAGTTGGGGCCTTTGGATTCCTGCACGCCGTTGAAGCCGAACACGAAGCCGGATAGTTCCGCCTCGCCGCCAGGGGCGAGCCGCACATCGCGCTCGACGCCGTAGCCGGTGACCGAAACCACCCCCAGCATCCACAACCCGAGGCCGGTGTGGGCGAGGGTCATGCCCCAGCTGCTGCCGGGCACGCTGGCGAATCCGGCCATCAGCGAGGGCTTGGCGCGCAGGCGTTTGATCAGCTCGATGGGTGCGGTGGCAAGCGTCCACAGTGCCAGCCAGACCCCCGCCGCAATCACCAGTGAACTCTTGCCCTGCAAGGCAAACGGCATGGCGATGGCGGCGATGAGGGCGAACAGCGCCGGCAGGCGCAGGCGGCGCAGGCCCTCGCTGAGATTGCCCTTTTTCCACGGCGTGAATACCGCGAGGCCCAGCAGCACGAACAGCGGTGCCATCAGCGGGAAGAAGATGGCATTGAAATACGGCGGGCCGACCGAAATCTTGCCGAGCTGGAAGGCATCGATCACCAGCGGATAGAGAGTGCCGAGCAGCACGCCGAAGCAGGCGGTGACCAGAAACACGTTGTTGAGCAGCAACAGGCCCTCGCGCGAGAACAGCTTCAGTTCGCCCTCGCTCGACAGCTTCGGCGCGCGCCAGGCATAGAGCGTCAGCGCGCCACCGACCACCACCGCCAGAAACGCGAGGATGAACACGCCGCGCGCCGGATCGCTGGCGAAGGCGTGCACGCTCACCAGCACACCGGAGCGCACCAGGAAAGTACCGAGCAGCGACAGTGCGAAGCAGAGGATGGCGAGCAGCACCGTCCAGCTCTTGAGCAGGCCGCGCTTCTCGGTGACCGCCAGCGAATGGATGAGCGCGGTGCCGGCCAGCCAGGGCATGAAGCTGGCGTTCTCCACCGGGTCCCAGAACCACCAGCCGCCCCAGCCGAGTTCGTTGTAGGCCCACCAGCTGCCGAGCGTGATGCCCATGGTCAAAAACGCCCAGGCGGCCGTCGTCCAGGGCCGCGTCCAGCGCACCCAGGCCGCGTCGAGCTTGCCGGTGATCAGGGCAGCAATCGCGAAAGCGAAGGCGACGCTGAAGCCGACATAGCCCATGTAGAGCATGGGCGGATGGATGATCAGGCCAGGGTCTTGCAGCAGCGGATTGAGGTCGCGGCCTTCGAGCGGCACCGGGAACAGGCGCTCGAAGGGATTGGAGGTGATCAGCATGAACAGCAGGAA
>JBKJJE010000132.1:0-8952 GCA_046598075.1 Stagnimonas sp. | reverse complement strand
GGCTGCCGGCAATATGGAAGGCAAGGAGGTTCGCTTCGGCATCGTCGGCTCGACGCTCTGGGCGGCCGTGACCACGGCTGCGTCCAACGGTTCGGTCAACGCCATGCACGATTCGTTGACACCGCTCGGTGGGCTCGTCGCCATGCTGAACATCCAGCTCGGCGAGATCGTCTATGGCGGCGTCGGCACCGGACTGACCGGGATGCTGCTCTTCGTCATCCTGACGGTCTTCCTGGCCGGGCTGATGGTCGGGCGCACGCCGGAATACCTCGGCAAGAAGATCGAGGCGCGGGAGATCAAGCTGGCGGCGCTGACGCTGCTGATCATGCCGCTCGGCATCCTCGCCTTCGCCGCACTCGCCATCGCGACGGGCAACGCACAGTCCGCGGTGCAGGATGCCGGGCCGCACGGACTGTCCGAGCTGCTCTATGCCTATACCTCCGCGACCGGCAACAACGGCTCGGCCTTCGCGGGCTTCGGCGCCAACACGGCCTGGCACAACGCCTTCCTCGGGATCGCGATGATGCTCGGCCGCTTCGGCTACATCATCCCGGTGCTGGCGATCGCCGGCAGCCTCGCCTCCAAGCGGACCGCGGCGGCGACGGCCGGAACCTTCCCGACCCATGGGCCGCTCTTCGTCACGCTCCTGATCGCGACCATCCTGATCGTCGGAGCGCTCACCTTCCTTCCCGTCCTCGCGCTGGGTCCGATCGCCGAATACGTGTCGATCCTGGCCGGCAAGAGCTTCTGAGGCGCGTCATGGCAAAGCACATCACGGCGGAAATCGGGCTGTTCGCCCCCGCCATCATCAAGCCCGCCATCCTCCAGGCGTTCCGCAAGCTCGATCCGCGCAGCCTCGCCCGCAACCCGGTGATCTTCTCGACCGCGGTCGTCTCACTGCTGGCGACGGTGCTCGTCATCCGCGAGGGGCTGACCGGCGGCCCGGTCTTCTGGATCGGGCTCCAGATCGCGATCTGGCTCTGGTTCACGGTGCTGTTCGCCAACTTCGCCGAGGCCATCGCCGAAGGTCGCGGCAAGGCGCAGGCCGACACGCTGCGCAAGACCCGCTCGACCACCGTCGCCAAAAAACTCGCCAGCGAGAATGCGACCAACACCACCGACATACCCGCCACGCAACTCAAGGTGGGTGATTTGGTGCGCGTCAGCGCCGGTGAAGTCATCCCCGGCGACGGCACCATCCTCAGCGGTGTGGCCACCGTCGATGAGGCCGCCATCACGGGTGAATCCGCCCCGGTGGTGCGCGAATCCGGCGGCGACCGCAGCGCCGTCACCGGCGGCACGCGGGTGCTGTCGGACACCCTCGTCATCCGCATCACGGCGGCTGCCGGTTCGAGCTTTCTCGACCGCATGATCGCGCTGGTGGAAGGAGCAGCACGTCAGAAAACACCGAATGAGCTGGCGCTCAACGTGCTGCTCGCCGGCATGTCGCTGGTGTTCGTGCTGGCGGTCGCCACCATTCCCGCCTTTGCAGCCTATGCCTCCGCAAGTTCAGCGCAGGCTATGGATGCCGTTGGGTCGGCATATGCGGCGCTTCCCGCACCCACTTCGCTGCGCGAAGGCACCGTGTCAGCGCCGCACGCCGGCGGCAAGATCAGTCTGATCGTGCTCGCGGCCCTCTTCGTCACGCTGATCCCCACCACCATCGGCGCACTGCTCAGCGCCATTGGCATCGCGGGCATGAACCGCCTGGTGCAGTTCAACGTGCTGGCCATGTCGGGCCGTGCGGTGGAGGCGGCGGGCGACGTAGACACGCTGCTGCTCGACAAGACCGGCACCATCACGCTCGGCAATCGTCAGGCCGTCGAGTTCATCGCCATGCCGGGTGTGTCGCCGGAAGAACTGGCCGACGCCGCTCAGCTTTCTTCGCTCAGCGACGAGACGCCGGAAGGCCGCAGCATCGTGGTGCTGGCGAAGGAACAATTCGGCCTCAGGGGCCGCGACATGACGAGTGCCAACGCCACGTTCGTGCCCTTCACGGCGCAGACCCGCATGTCGGGCGTGGATGTCGATGGGCATTCGATCAGGAAAGGCGCCGTCGATTCGGTGATCGCCCACGTCAAGCAGTCCGGCCATGCGGTGCCACGCGAACTGCAGCTGGAGACCGAGCGCATCGCCAAGCTCGGCGGCACGCCGCTGGCGGTGGTGCGCGACGGCCGGGTGCTGGGCGTGGTCTATCTCAAGGACATCGTCAAGGGCGGCATCCGCGAACGCTTCGCAGAACTGCGCAAGATGGGCATCCGCACCGTGATGATCACCGGCGACAACGCGATGACCGCAGCAGCGATTGCCGCCGAGGCGGGCGTCGATGATTTTCTCGCGCAGGCGACCCCCGAAGACAAGCTCAAGCTGATTCGCGACGAGCAGGCCAGGGGCAAGCTGGTGGCCATGTGCGGTGACGGCACCAACGATGCGCCGGCGCTGGCGCAGGCCGATGTCGGAGTCGCCATGCAGACCGGCACTCAGGCCGCGCGCGAGGCCGGCAACATGGTTGATCTCGACAGCGACCCGACCAAGCTGATCGAAGTCGTCGGCATCGGCAAGCAGCTGCTGATGACCCGCGGCGCGCTGACCACCTTCTCGATTGCCAACGACGTCGCCAAGTACTTCGCCATCATCCCCGCCTTGTTCGTCGCCATCTATCCGCAGCTCGGCGCGCTCAATGTGATGGGTTTGAAGTCTCCTGAGTCGGCGATTCTGTCGGCGATCATTTTCAATGCGCTGATCATCGTCGCCCTGATTCCGCTGGCGCTGAAAGGTGTCGCCTACACGCCCGCACCGGCCTCGACGCTGTTGATGCGCAACCTCATGGTCTACGGCGTCGGCGGGCTGATCGTGCCTTTCATCGGCATCAAGCTGATCGACCTGCTGATCACCGCGCTGCATCTCGCCTGAGGAGTACCGACATGCTCAATCCCCTCATCATTCACCTGCGCCCTGCCCTCACCCTGCTGCTCGGCTTCTCCGTTCTCACGGGCGTGGTCTATCCGCTCGCCGTCACGGGCCTGGCGCAGCTGGCACTGCCGAAGCAGGCCGCTGGCAGCCTCGTCACCGTCAACGGCAGCGTCATCGGCTCCGCACTCATCGGCCAGCCGTTTGCATCCGAGAAATATTTCCAGGGTCGTCCTTCCGCTGCGGGCAGCGGCTATGACGCCGGCGCTTCCTCCGGCAGCAACCTCGGCCCCACGAGTGCGAAGCTGCACGGCCAGATCAGGCAACGGCTGGCCGCCCTGCAGGCGAGCAATCCCGGTCTGGCAGTGCCGGGCGAGCTGGTCTACGCCTCGGCCTCCGGCCTCGATCCCGATGTCAGCCCGGCTGCCGCCGCCTTCCAGATTCCACGCATCGCCAGGGCACGCGGTCTCCGCCCGGAGCCGCTGCGGGCCTTGGTCGCGGAGCACACCAGGCATCGTGCACTGGGCTTTCTCGGCGAACCGACGGTGAACGTGCTGGCGCTCAACCGCGCGCTCGATTCAGTCGGGCGCTGATCCGCACAGGCCTACAATCGCGCCAATGAACGAAGACCCCCGTCCCGACCCCGACGCCCTGCTGCGGCATGCGCAGCAGGAACAGCGCGGCAAGCTGAAGATCTTTCTCGGCATGGCGCCGGGTGTCGGCAAGACTTTCGAGATGCTCACCGCCGGGCAGAAGAAGCAGCGCGACGGCATCGAGGTGCTGGTCGGCCTGGTCGAAACCCACGGTCGCCAGGAGACCATGGTGCTGGTCGAAGGCCTGGAAATCCTGCCGCGCCGCATCGTGCCCTACCAGGGGCGCGAGCTCGGCGAGTTCGATCTCGATGCGATGCTGCTGCGCAAGCCGCAGCTCGCCCTGGTCGACGAGCTCGCGCACAGCAACGCCGTCGGCAGCCGCCACCCCAAGCGCTATCAGGACGTCGAGGAACTGCTCGATGCCGGCATCGATGTCTACACCACGCTCAACGTCCAGCACGTGGAATCGCTCAACGATGTGGTCGCCGCCATCACTCGCGTGCGGGTGCGCGAGACGGTGCCGGATGACGTGCTCGACTCAGCTGACGAGATCGAGCTGATCGACCTGACGCCGGTCGAGCTGATCGAGCGGCTGAAGGAGGGCAAGGTCTACGGCGGCGATGGTGGCGAGCGTGCGCTGCAGGGCTATTTCACACCGGCCAACCTCACCGCGCTGCGCGAGCTGGCACTGCGGCGCACCGCCGAGCGCGTCGATGACCAGTTGCAGCAGCACCGCCTGCGGCAGGGTGTGCGCGACATCTGGGCGGCGGGCGAGAACGTGCTGGTCTGCATCAACGAGTCGGCGCATTCCGAGCAGCTGGTGCGCACCGCGCGGCGGCTGGCAGACCGTCTCAATGCGCCGTGGACGGCGCTGTACCTGGAAACCGAACGGGCGCGACGGCTGGGCGAGCCGGCGCGCGACCGCGTCGCTGCCACCCTGCGTCTGGCCGAGGAGCTGGGGGCGGAGACCCGCAGCCTGCCCGCTCGTCTCAACCTCGCCGATGACGTCGTCGACTATGCCCGCGAGCACAACTTCACCCAGATCGTCATCGGCAAATCCAGCCGGCCGCAATGGTTCGAATGGCTGCATGGCTCGGTGGTGGATGCGCTGATCCGCCAGGCCGCGGGGCTGACCGTGGTGGTCATCGCCGAAGCCGAGGCGCCACCCGCGGAACCGCTGGTATCGCTGCCATTCCAGTTCGATCCCGGGCCACCACGCGCCTATGCCGAATCGCTGCTGAGCCTGGCAGCCGTCAGTGCCGCCGGCTACTTCATCGACCGGCTGGTCGACATCCCCAACATCTCGCTGATCTACCTGCCGATCATCCTGAGCGCGGCGGTGCGCTACGGGCTGGCGCCGGCGCTGATCACCGCCCTGCTCGCCACGCTGGCCTACAACTTCTGCTTCACCGAACCGGTGTTCACGCTGCATGTGGCCAGCCCCGAAAACATTGTCGCGCTGGCCTTCTTCGGGATCATCGCGGTGCTCACCAGCCGCCTGACCGTGCGGGTGCGCGAACAGACCCTGCTGGCGCGTGCGCAGGCCGAAACCACCGCCACCCTGCTGGCGTTTGCGCGGCGCATGGCGGGCAGCCGCAAGCTCGATGAGCTGGCTGCCGCCACCGCCCAGGAAATCCGCAATCTGCTGCGCGTCGACGCGGTGGTGCTGATGCCCGATGCCGAAGGCCGGCTGGCGCTGCGCGGCGCGGCACCGGTGGCTGCGATGCTCAATGAAGCCGATCTGGCCGCCGCGCAGTGGGCGTTCGAAAAAATCCAGATCGCCGGTCGTGGCTCCGAGACTCTGCCCGGTGCCAGGCGCCTGTTCCTGCCGGTGCGCACCGCCAATGCCGTGCTGGCGGTGATGGGGGTGTCGCGCGAGGAAGCCGATTTCCAGGTCAGCGCCGCGCAGCGCCGGCTGCTGGAATCGATTGGCGACCTGACGGCCGTCGGCATCGAGCGGGTGCGGCTGGCCAAGGATGTCGACCAGGCCAAGGTAACGGCGGATCAGGAGCGGCTGCGTGCCTCGATGCTGACTGCCGTCAGCCACGATCTGCGCACGCCGCTGGCGGGGATTCTCGGCGCGCTGTCCAGCGTCCGCGCCTACGGCGCGCAAATGCCCGAATCGGAACGCGCAGCCCTTCTGCTGACAGCCGAGGAGGAGACCCAGCGGCTGTCGCGGTTCGTCGGCAATCTGCTCGATCTCACCCGACTCGATGCCGGTTCGCTGACGCCGAAGACCGAGTCGGTGCCGCTCGCCGAACTGATCGGCGGCGTGCTGCAGCGCATGGCCGGGCAGCTGCACGCGCACCCGGTGGTGGTGAAGCTGCCGCCGGATCTGCCGGCACTGTGGTTGGACCCGGCGCTGTTCGAGCATGTGCTCACCAATCTGCTCGACAACGCTGCCAAATACACCCCGGATGGCAGCGCCATCGAGGTGGTGGCACAGCGCCACCGCTTCACGCTGACGCTCGAGGTACGCGACTGTGGACCGGGCATCCCGGCCGACGAACTCGGCAAGATCTTCGACCTCTTCCACCGCGTGCGGCAGGGCGACAAGGCGCGTGCGGGTACCGGCCTCGGGCTGGCCATCGCGCGCGGCTTCATGCAGGCGATGGGCGGCAGCATCAAGGCGCGCAACCGCGAGGACAGCGGCGCGGTGTTCGAGATCGAGTTTCCGGCGCGGCTGATCGTCAAGCGCGACGAGCTGGCCCCGCCGCCGCCATGAGCGCCGGCTCCCGGCTGGCGCTGATCGTCGAGGACGAGCCGGCCATCCGCCGCTTTCTGCGCGCCACCCTGGTTGCCAACGGCTACCAGGTACTGGAGGCGGGCAGCGCCCATGCCGGCCTGACGCTGGCCCTCGGCGAGTCGCCGGACGTGCTGATCCTCGATCTCGGTCTGCCTGATGGCGATGGTCTGGACCTGCTGAAAACTTTGCGCATCACCAGCACCATGCCGGTACTGGTGCTCTCTGCCCGCGACGCCGAAACCGCAAAGGTGGCTGCGCTCGACGCCGGCGCAGACGACTACATCACCAAACCTTTCGGGGCCGACGAGCTGATGGCGCGGCTCAGGGTGGCGCTGCGGCATCGGATGCAGGCCATTGGCGACGCCCCGCGCTACGAGGCACGGGGGCTGGTGGTGGATGTGGTGCGCCGCCAGGTCACCCTGCATGGCCAGCCGGTGCACCTTTCGCCGAAGGAATACGGTGTTCTCGAACAGCTCGCGCGTCACGCCGGCAAGGTGCTGACCCACCGGCATCTGCTGGACAAGGTCTGGCCCGGTGCCAGCGAGGCCGACGCCCAATACCTGCGGGTTTACGTCCGCCAGCTCCGCCAGAAATTGGGCGATACCGCCGGGATGCCGCAGTTCATCGCCACCGAATCGGGCGTGGGATACCGGCTGTTGACGGCCTCCGCTGGCTGCTGACCGCGGCATCTGACGAAGCGGCAGCGATGCTGCGAGGCGCCAAATAAATCGGCGCACTGACTTCGATTATCCGCTGGCCGGCGGTTAAGGTGTCCGCATGGACGCCATCAACACCCTGATCCTCGCCATCGGCCTGCTGGGCGCGCTGGGAATTGTCGCGACCCTGGTGGCGCCGCGCCTCGGCGTGCCGATCCTGCTGGTGTTCCTGGTGGTGGGGATGCTGGCCGGCGAAGACGGCCCCGGCAACATCCATTTCAGCAATTTCTGGGTCGCCAATCTCGCCGGCTCGATGGCGCTGGCGGTGATCCTGTTCGACGGCGGCATGAAGACCGACGCCGGAGATTTTAGAGTCGGGCTGATGCCGGCCGGCCTGCTCGCCACCGTCGGCGTGCTGGTGACGGCAGGCATCGTCGCCGCCGTCGCGCATGTGCTGCTCGATTTGAACTGGATCATCTCCTTGTTGCTGGGTGCGGTGGTCAGCTCCACCGATGCCGCTGCGGTGTTCGGCACCCTGCACTCGCAGCGCGTGGGCCTGAACCATCGCCTGAAGGCGGTGCTGGAAATCGAGTCCGGCGGCAACGACCCGATGGCAGTGCTGCTCACCGTCGGCCTGATCGAGTTCATCCGCTCCCAGGGCAGCTACAGCGGGCTGATGGCCGCAGAGTTTTTTGCGCTGCAACTCGGCGGCGGCGCCGTCATCGGCTGGGGCGGCGGCAGACTGCTGGCGCTGGTGCTGACCCGGCTGAAGCTGCCGGAACCGCTGCTGCCGCTGCTGGCGTTCTTTGGCGCCTTCCTCATTTTCGGTGCTGCCGCCAGTGTCGAGGCCAGCGGCTTTCTGGCGGCCTATCTGGCCGGACTGACGCTGGCCAAGCACCGACCGCCGTCGATGCGCGCGGTGCTGCGCTTTCACGACGGCATCGCCTGGATGGCACAGGTGGGGTTGTTCCTCATCCTCGGCCTGCTGGCGACACCGCATGAGCTGCCGGCGCTGATCTGGCCGGCACTGGGAATTTCCGCCGCACTGATCTTCGTCGCCAGACCGCTGGCAGTATTCCTCTGCCTGGCGCCCCTGCGTTTCCAGTGGCGGGAGCAGGCCTTCATCGCCTGGGTGGGCCTGCGCGGCGGCGTTCCGATCGTGCTGGCCACCTACCCGCTGCTTGCCGGCACGCCGAGCGCCAGGGTGATCTTCGATGTGACCTTCTTCCTGGTGCTGATGTCGCTGCTGCTGCAGGGCTCCACTGTCGGTTTTGTCGCCAAGCGGCTGGGCCTGCTGACGCCGCCGCTGCGCACCCGGCTGTCACGCAGCGAGTTCGATCTGCCGGGGCAGAGCGGCTGGGAGATCGTCACCTACCGCATCGCCAAGGGTACTCAGCCGGTGGGCCGCACGGTGAAGCAACTGGGTCTGGCGGACGCCTCCCGCGTGGTCTGCCTGATCCGCAGCGGCCAGCTGCTGCCCTACAAGGACTGGGGCAAGCTGAGCGCGGGTGACCGGCTGGCACTGCTGGCACGGCCAGAGCAAATCCCCCGCTACGACGTGTTGTTCGAGCGTCCGCGCAGCATCGACCTGCGCCTGCGCGACGAATTTCTTGGCGTGTTCCATCTCGCTGCCGAAGCCTCCACCAGCGAGGTGCTCAGCGCCTACGGCGCCAAGCCGCCGGCCAGCGTCAGCGGCGAAACCCTGGCGCAGACCCTCCGTCGTCATCTGCCGCAACCGGTGGAGGGCGATCGGGTACGGGTCGGCGGCATTGAGCTGACAGTGCGCAAGCTCGACGGCAGGCGCATCAGCGAAGTGGGCTTGCGGCTGCCAAAGCCCAGCGAGTCGGACTAGCCTGACAGCCCGCAGTAGATGCGCTAGCGTGCACAGCACTAGCCACGTTCGGAACTCCCTCATGCTGTCTCCATCGCTTGTCCGCTGGCCGCTTCTGCTGGCCCTAGTAATGACTGCTGCCGCGCCGCTGGCCGATGCCGGCGAAGCCGGCCGTCGAGCCATCACCGCGCAGGATTTGTGGGCGGTGAAGCGGCT
>JBKJJE010000115.1:0-18261 GCA_046598075.1 Stagnimonas sp. | reverse complement strand
TGCATGGTGGGCTGCCCCGGACTCGAACCGGGAACCTACTGATTAAGAGTCAGCTGCTCTACCAATTGAGCTAGCAGCCCGCACCGAAAACAAAACTTTGGGGTGACCGACGGGGCTCGAACCCGCGACAACCAGAATCACAATCTGGGACTCTACCAACTGAGCTACGGCCACCAAAGGGCGCGAATTATAGCGAAACATCTGCAACAAGTGGTGCGCCCGACAGGAATCGAACCTGTGACCCACGGCTTAGAAGGCCGTTGCTCTATCCGACTGAGCTACGGGCGCCGGCCAGCAAAGTTGACGGCGCGCAAGGGCGGGATTGTGCTCACGGGAGGACGCCGAAGCGCACCCGCATCCCTGCCTGATCTGAACATCCGCCGGTTCACTGCACTGGAGTGGGGTCAGTGCAGTGGATGGATGGCGGAGAGGGAGGGATTCGAACCCCCGGAGCCTTGCGACTCAGCAGTTTTCAAGACTGCCGCAATAGACCACTCTGCCACCTCTCCACGCGCAAAGGGTAACCGCAGAAGCGCGAAAACACTACGGAATCTTGCCGGCCCAGGTCGCAGACCAGCCCGCTCAGCCTCCATCGGGCCAGGTGTCCCGGGCACTCAGCCCACTGCCTTTGGCCGTATCGCGCGATGAAAGCCGTCGTAGGCTGCATTGCCCTTGCCATCCAGCGCAAAAAGCTTGGTGTTGAGAGTGGCTCCGCCATCGATCCTGATGCTGTGGCCGGTGATGAAGCTGGCGGCGTCGCTGAGCAGGAAGATGATCGCGGCGCTGACTTCGGCTTCCACACCCAGACGCCTAAGCGGAATAGTGCCCGCCATTTGCGGGATCACCTTTGCGGTAAATGCCACATCGTATTGATCCATGCCCGACGACGCCACGAAGCCGGGCGCCACCGCGTTGACGCGCACCCCGGAACCGGCCCATTCGGTGGCGCAGGTTTCGGTGAGGTTCATCATGCCTGCCCTGGCCGCGCCCGAATGCGCCATACCCGGCATGCCGCCCCACATGTCGGCCAGCATGTTGACGATGGCACCACCGTGCTGCTTGAAGTGCGCGTTGTAGATTTCCCGCGACATCAGGAAGCCGCCGGTGAGGTTGTTGGCGACCACCGCCTCGAAGCCCTTCTTGCTGATCAGCGCCACCGGCATGGGGAACTGGCCGCCGGCGTTGTTGACCAGGCCATGGATGGCGCCGTGCTGTTCCAGCATGAGTTTCACATTCGCCTTCACCGCCTCTTCGTCGCGGATGTCGAAGGCATAGCCGGCAGCCTTGCCACCGTCCTCGACGATTTCGGCGATAGTCTTGTCAAGCTTCTCCTGCCTGCGGCCGGTGACGAGCACGGTCGCCCCCAGACTCGCCAGCTCGTGCGCGGTGCAGCGGCCAATGCCGGAGCCGCCGCCGGTGACGATGAACGTTTTGCCCCGGAAGGCACTTGCTGCGAAGACCGATTGGTAAGCCATGTTTTTATCCCTCGGATACGACGAAGGCCGGTCGCCCGGCCTTCGTGTCTGATGCTGAAACAGCAATTACATTTTTGCCTGCAACTCGGGGACCAGCGTGAACAAATCGCCGACTAGGCCGATGTCGGCTACCTCGAAGATCGGTGCGTCGGCGTCCTTGTTGATGGCGACGATAACCTTGGCATCCTTGATTCCGGCGAGGTGCTGGATGGCACCGGAAATGCCGATGGCGAAATACAGCGACGGCGCGATGATCTTGCCGGTCTGACCGACCTGCATGTCGTTGGGCACGTAGCCTGAATCCACTGCCGCACGCGAGGCACCGACGCCGGCGCCGATCTTGTCGGCGAAGTCGAAAATGACCTTGAAGTTCTCGCTCGAACCCAGCGCACGGCCACCTGACACCACCTTGGCGGCGGATTGCAGGTCGGGGCGCGCGGACTTCTGCGCTTCCAGGCCCTTGTAGCGGGTATGCGCAGCGGCGACGGTGGCCACGCTCACTTTCTCGATGGCGGCAGCGCCGGTCGCAGCCACGGCCGTGAACGAGGCCAGGCGCACGGTGGCGACCATCGTGCCGGGCGGCGTTTCGACCGTGGTGATGGCATTGCCGGCGTAGATGGGCTTGTCGAACGAACTGGCGCTGTGCACGGCCATCACATCACTGACCTGCGGCACACCCAGCTTGGCGGCGACCCGCGGGGCGACGTCCTTGCCGAAAGTGGTGCCCGGGAACAGCACATGCGTGTAACCCGCAGCGATTTCAACCACCGACGGTGCGAGGTTGGCGGCGACCGGGTTGGCGTGCGCGGCGCTATCGGCGATCAGCACCTTGGTGACCCCGGCGAGCTTGGCGGCGTCAGCAGCCACCGAGGCACCATCGGCGGCCAGCACCAGCACATGCACTTCGCCACCGATCGGCGTGGCGGCGGCGATCACCTTGGCGACACCGGCATTGAGCTTGCCGTCGGCGTGCTCGGCAACAACGAGAATCTTGGACATGGTTAGTTCCTTAAATGTATTTGTTGTCATTCCCGCGAAGGCGGGAATCCAGTTTTTCTTTCAAGGCTTGACACCTCGGCGAGGAAAGCTGGGTACCTGCCTTGGCGGGTATGACAAGCTGGGAATTACGCGAGGCCCTTGGCCTTGAGTGCGGCGACGAGTTCATCCGTGGTCTTGACCATGATGCCCTTGCTGCGGGTGGGCGGCGGAGTGGTCTTGGTGACTTTCACGGCGGCGGCAACCGTGACGCCCAGGTCAGCCAGTGTCAGGACTTCGATGGCGATGCGCTTGGCCTTCATGATATCGGGCAGCTTGAGATAACGCGGCTCGTTCAAGCGAAGATCAGCCGTGATGACTGCCGGCAGATCGACTTCCAGCGTCTCCAGACCGGCGTCCACCTCGCGCACCACCGTAGCCTTGTTGCCATCGATTTCCACCTTGCCGGCAAAGGTCGCCTGCGGCAGGTCGAGCAGGCCGGCAATCATCTGGCCGGTCTGGTTGGCGTCGTCGTCAATCGCCTGCTTGCCGGCGATGAACAGCAACGCGCCTTCTTTCTTGAACACAGCGGCAAACGCACGCGCGGCGGTCAGCGGCTGGATCTCGCCGTCTTCCTTGATGTGGATCGCGCGGGTGGCACCAAAGGCCAGCGCGGTGCGCAGGGTTTCCTCGTTTTTCGCCCCGCCCATCGTCACGGCGATGATTTCGGTGACCTTGCCTTTCTCTTTCAGGCGCATCGCTTCTTCCATTGCGATTTCGTCGAAGGGGTTCATCGAATGCTTGACGCCGTCGGTGACCACTCCAGAGCCATCCGGCTTGACCTGGATGCGGACGTTGTAGTCCACCACACGCTTGACGCTGACGATTGCTTTCATTGGTTCTCTGCTCTTTCAGGAAAATAAAACGGTGGTCTGGCTACATGCCGGCGTAGTTGGGGCCGCCGGACCCTTCCGGCGCCACCCAGTTGATGTTCTGCGCAGGGTCCTTGATGTCGCAGGTCTTGCAGTGCACGCAGTTCTGGGCATTGATCTGGAAGCGGGCCGTCGCACCCTCGCCCACCACCTCGTAGACGCCAGCCGGGCAATAGCGCTGGGCAGGTTCGTCGTAGAGCGGCAGATTGCTGCTGAGGGGGATCGACGGATCAGCCAGCTTGAGATGCACCGGCTGATGCTCCTCGTGATTGGTCGAGGACATGAACACCGAGCTGAGCTTGTCGAAGCTGAGCTTGCCGTCCGGCTTCGGATAGGCGATTTTTTCACAATCGCTGGCGAGCTTGAGAGTGGCGTGATCCGGCGTGGTGTCGTGCAGCGTGACGGGGATCTTGCCGCCGAACCAGTTCTGGTCGATGTAGTTGAAGGCGCCGCCAATCAGCGCGCCAAACTTGTGGATGGCCGGGCCGAAGTTGCGGCTGCGATACAGCTCGTCGTACAGCCAGCTCTGCTTGAAGGCTTCGGGGAAGGCCTGCAGCGCATCGCCACCCTGGTTGCCGCCCATCAGCGCCTCGGCGTAGGCCTCGGCGGCGATCATGCCGCTCTTCATCGCCGTGTGGCTGCCCTTGATCTTGGCGAAGTTCATGGTTCCCAGGTCACAGCCGATCAATGCACCACCCGGGAACACCATTTTGGGCAGGCTGTTGAAGCCACCCTTGCTGATCGCGCGGGCGCCGTAGCTCAGCCGCTTGCCACCTTCCAGATAGGGCTTCAGCACCGGGTGGTGCTTGAGGCGCTGGAATTCGTCGAACGGCGACAGGTGGGGGTTGCTGTAGCTCAGGTCAACGATGAGGCCGACCAGGATCTGATTGTTATCGGCGTGGTAGAGAAACCAGCCGCCGGTGTTGCCGGTGCCCATCACCTCCAGCGGCCAGCCGGCGCCGTGCACGACGAGGCCGGGCTGGTGCTTGCCGGCCGGCGCCTCCCAGACTTCCTTGATGCCGAGGCCATAGTGCTGCGGATCGGCAAGCTCATCGAGCTTGAAAGCTTTAAGCAGCCGCTTGCCCAGGTGGCCGCGGCAGCCTTCGGCGAACAGGGTGTACTTGGCGCGCAGCTCGATACCGGGGGCGAAGTCCGGCTTGTGGCTGCCGTCGCGGTCGATGCCCATGTCGCCGACCTGAATGCCCTTGACCACGCCATCTTCGATGATGACTTCCTGCGCGGCGAAACCGGGGTAGATCTCGACACCCGCCGCCACCGCCTGCTCTTCCAGCCAACGGCAGAGATTGCCCAGCGAAATGACGTAGTTGCCTTCGTTGTGCATGGTCTTCGGCACGAACAGATTGGGCAGTTTCACGCCCGCCGTCGGGCTGGTGAGCAGGTGCAACTCGTCGCGGGCGACGGCAGTTTTCAGCGGTGCGCCGAGTTCCTTCCAGTTGGGGAACAGTTCATTGAGCGAGCGCGGTTCGAACACCGCGCCAGAGAGAATGTGCGCACCCACCTCGGAGCCTTTCTCGACCAGGCAGACGCTGATTTCCTTGCCCGCTTCCGCCGCCTTCTGCTTCAAACGGATCGCCGCGGAAAGCCCGGAGGGCCCGCCGCCGACGATGACGACGTCGTATTCCATCACGTCGCGTTCAATGGGTTGGCTACCGCTCATGGCCTGCCTCAGGGAAAGTAAGTAAAAAAGGTCATCCAGTTTACGATGTTGCAGTGCGATGCGCGATCAGGCGCCGGACTTGAGTGGGTCGCCCTCGGCAGCGACCTGCGCCCGCACTTCTGCCCGCAAGGCCTTGCTGCGGGCCTTGAAATCGCCGCGCGCCTCCATCAGCCGTGCCAGCGCCCGCTCGCGCAGGGCCGTGATGTTCTCCGGTGCGTTGATGTCGAAATCGAGATGTCGCACCAGCCCGTCGCGCAGGCTGTAGACCCAGCCATGCACCGTCAGCGGTTGCTGGCGCACCCAAGCGGCGCGCACTGCGGGCGAGGCGCAGACATTGATGGCCTGCTCCATCACGTTCAGCTCGCACAGCAGGGTTTCGCGGCCGGTGTCGCTGGTTTCCAGATCAATCAGGGTCTGGTGCCGGCAGGCCACTTCGCGCACATGGCCCAGCCAGTAGTCGGCGACACCCCCCACCGGCTCGCACTGCAGCGCCATCTTCACGCCGCCGCAGCCGTAGTGGCCCACCACCATGATGTGCTCGACCTTGAGTACGTCCACCGCGAACTGGATCACCGACTGGCAGTTGGCATCGCCGTGGCTCACCACATTGGCGACGTTGCGATGCACGAACAGCTCACCGGGGGCGAGATCGACGATCTCGTTGGCGGGCACCCGCGAGTCCGAACAGCCGATCCAGAGATAGTCCGGCGCCTGCTGGCCTTCGAGGCGGCGAAAAAAATCAGGATCGGACGCCACCGCCTTGGCGGCCCAGCGGCGGTTGTTGTCGAGCAGGTTTTGCAGGTCTTCCATGCCGCGCAGTTTACTTTCTTAGAGCAAGGTACGCGGCACCGGGATGGGGTAGCCGAGCAACATCTGGCTGAAATACTTGCCTTGCGGGTCAGTGCGCAGGCTGCCCGCGCCACCACCACCGAGGGCGTGATGCAGCAGGAAATTGAGGCTCATGGTGCCGGGCAGCTCCCAGCATTCGACCTTGCCCCTATGCCCACCTTGCAACACATGGGCGAAGTAGTTGCCAACCGCTGCCGGGGTGAGCGCGGCCTTGATGTAGGGCAGGTATTCAGTCTTGCGGGCGATGACGCCGATGTTGGCGTGGTCGCCCTTGTCGCCGCTGCGGGCGAGTGCAAGGCGAATGAGGGGAACGCTTTCCAGGTCGTCATTCCCGCGCAAGCGGGAATCTAGTGCGGGCTCGATGGGCGCAGATTGCGGGACTGGATTCCCGCCGTCGCAGGAATGACCATCAACAGAAGGCGGCGCAATAAACCCTCCTTCCATCGGCACCATGACAGCAAAGCGCTGCTCGCCCACCGAGACCTCGATGGGCACCTGCGCCTTGCGCACCAGCGTCGAAAACAGCTTGGGGATCATGTGCGGCTCTGGTCGCCCTGCTGCGAAATAACCCGTAAAGCCGGGGGCCATGCCGGTAGCGGCCTGCGCGATCTCGCGGGCAAATATCTTCAGGGCCTTGGGGTTGGGGTGCTGAGCGACGATCTTCACCAACACTTCGCGGGTGGCGGCAGCACCACATCGCGCATGCGGTCCGTAGCTTTCTTCGGCACCAAGGCAATGGACGTCGATGCCGGTGAAGTCGCCAAGCTTCTGTTCCAGCAACTGGCGGCGCACCTTGTCGACGATACCGGTCGCGCTCGCCCTGCCCTTCCTGGCGGCATCGATGCCGCCGACCATGAAGGTGGCGCAGCAGCGCATGCCGGCAGGATAGGTGGCACTCACCTTGTAGAACGCCGTCGGTGCAGCGCCCTTGCCGCCGGTGACGCGCACCTGATCGGGGCCGAGCTGTTCGAGCTTCACTTGGGTGAAATCACAGCTCACATCCGGCAGCAGATAGGCGCGCGGATCGCCGATCTCGTAGAGCATCTGCTCCAGCACGGTATGGACGCTGACCAGCCCACCGGTGCCCTCCGGCTTGGTAACCGTGAAACTGCCATCGGCGGCACAGTCGACGATGGGGAATCCCATGTCGGCATAGCCATCCCGCACCAGTTCCCAGTCGGTGAAGTTGCCGCCCGTGCACTGCGCACCGCATTCGATGATGTGGCCGGCGATGCTGCCTGCCGCCAGCAGGTCGTAGTCGGTCTCGCTCCAGCCGAACTCGTGCATCAGGGGCGCAAGCGTCACCGCGGAATCGACACAGCGGCCGGTGATGACGACATCGGCACCCGCTGCCAGCGCCCTGGCGATCGGAATCGCCCCGAGATAGGCGTTCATCGAGACGAAAGTGCCGGGCTGCGGGGCGCCCCCGCTGGCGGCGGCGCTGAAATCATCCTGCTCGACTGCGTCGGCAAACTCCTTCCTGCGTGGCAGCAGGTCGTCGCCCAACACCACAGCGATGGTCATCGCGACCCCGGCCTTGGCACAGGCGGCTTCGAGGGCGGCCTTGCAGGCCAGCGGGTTCACGCCGCCCGCGTTGGCGATCACCTTGATGCCACGCGCCTTCAATTCCGGCAGCAGCGGGGCCATCACATGCTCGACGAAGTCGCTGGCATAGCCGTCGCTGGCGTCGCGCATGCGCTTGGCGGCGAGGATCGACATGGTGATCTCGGCCAGATAATCGAAAACAAGGTAATGAATGTTTCCTTTCTGCACCAACTGTGCTGCGGCGGTGTTGGTGTCACCCCAGAAGGCAGAGGCACAACCGATGCGGATGGTTTTCGACATCATGGCTCCTGAGGGCTGTTTCACTTGATATTTTCATCACCGATACAAGGCGGAGACGAATCCCAGTGTGCCGCAGAGCGGCTACTGCGCGCTACAACAATATGTGTTACTTGATCAGGTGAACCGACTGCCCAGAGCCAACAGCACGCCGGCAAACACACCGGCAATCAGATCATCCACCATGATCCCGAAACCGCCGTGCACCCTGGCGTCCAGAAGCTTGATCGGCCAGGGCTTGAGAATGTCGAAGACGCGAAACAGGAGAAACGCCGGCAGCAGCCACCAGAAGCTGAGGTCTAGCAGCGACAAGGGCGTGCAAGTCACTAAAAAGCCGACGATTTCATCAAACACGATGCCGCCATGATCGTGCACGCCGAGGCGCCTGGCCGAAGCACCGCATACCCAGCAGCCAAATGCGAAAAATCCTGCGCAAACAGCCAGATAAAGTGGCCATTGCAAGTGATTCAGCAGCAGCCAGAATGGCAGGCCTGCGAGCGTGCCCACCGTACCCGGCCCCTTGCGCGACAGCCCGGTGCCGAACCCGAAGGCGATGAAATGCACTGGCGAACGCAGGACGCCTCGGACATCGACCGGCGGCGGCGTGTAGTCGCGCATCAGGGCAGCTGCTCGACGGTCAGCGACGCACCCCAGAGCTGACTGGCGACTGCAGCGACCGCCACCGGATCACCGCTGGTGAACAGCTGCAGGCTGCCCACCCCGGGCAAGGCAGCGGACGGCTGCTCGGCCGCCCACACCGCCGCGGTGCGCCGAGCCACCGCGGCGCCGGTATCGAGCAGAGCAATGCCTGGGCAGACTTCCTGCTGGATCACCGCACGCAGAAACGGGTAATGGGTGCAACCCAGCACCAGCACATCGGCGCCTTCGGCGAGCAGGGGTTCGGTGTAGCGGCGCACCAGCAGGCGGGTCTCCGGCGTATCCACCAGACCCGCCTCCACCCGCTCGACCAGGCCGGGGCATGGCTGTGTCAGCACCCGCACGCCCGCCGCGTGGCGCTCGATCAGGCGGTGCAGTTTTTCACCCGCCAGCGCCGCACCGGTGGCAAGCACGCCGACGACGCCCGTCTTGGTCAATGCCGCAGCCGGCTTTACCGCCGGCTCCATGCCGACGAAGGACACCGCGTAGCCCGCACGCAGGGACTCGATGGCGGCGATCGTGGCGGTGTTGCAGGCCACCACGATCAGCCGCGCGCCGCGCCCGAGCAGGAAGTCGGTGATCGCCTCGGCACGGTCGGTGATCTCGCTGGCGCGCTTGCCGCCGTAAGGGCAGTGGCCGGCATCGGAGACGTAGATGAACTGCCCGGACGGCAGGGCAGTGACCAGTTCCCTGAGCACCGACAGGCCGCCCAGGCCGGAGTCGAAGACACCAATTTTTGGGCGGTTCATGGCGGGGCAGTATCGGTGAAATGTTGATAGCCGCGTGGCTCGATGGGCCGCACCGCGCTGCCCTGCCGCAGGCGCAGGCCCGGCTCGGCGGTGATGACGCCGATTCGGGTCAGCGGCACCCCGAAAGCCGCGAGCTTTGGCTGTGCGAGCTGGAAATCATCACCGCGCAGGCAGACGCACAACTCGTAATCGTCGCCGCCGTGCAGTTGCAGCGCCAGCGCATCCTGCGGGGCGGCGCGTGCAAAGGCAGCGGATTGCGGCAGCTTTTCGGCACGCAGCTCGGCCCCGACCTGGCTGGCGACGAGAATGTGGTTGAGGTCGGCCGCCAGACCATCCGAGAGGTCGATCGCGGCCATGCCCCACTCGCCCAGCAGCTGGCCCGCCTCGACGCGCGGCGTCGGGCGGTCGAGGCGTCGGCGCAGCGTGTGATCGGCTTTCGCGCCAGCCAGCTGGCACAGGGCCAGCGCCGCATCGCCGAGCGTGCCGGTGACGCACACCAGATCGCCTTCCACCGCACCATCGCGTCGCATCGCCGCGCCAGAGCGCAGCAGTCCAATCGCCGTGATGGTGATGGCGAGCGGCCCGCGGCTGGTATCGCCGCCCACCAGCGCCACGCCGTGCAGATCGGCGAGCGCCTTCAGGCCATCGGAGAAGCCCGTCAGCCAGTCGGCATTCGGCTCCGGCAGGGTGAGTGCGAGGGTGAACCAGCGCGGTGCCGCCCCCATCGCCGCGAGGTCGGAGAGATTCACCGCCAGCGCCTTCCAGCCGATGTCGAAGGGGCGCGTCTGGGTGGGAAAGTGTCGGCCCGCGACCAGGGTATCGGTGGTCACCACCAACTCCTGGCCCGCCGGTACCGACAGCAGCGCGGCATCGTCGCCAATGCCCAGCAGAACCCCTTCAGTCGCTGCGGTCAGTCCGGCGAAGTAGTGGCGAATCAGCTGGAATTCGTCCACGCACTATCCGGCGACTTCCGCTGGCCGCGCCTTGCGCGCCATCTTGTCGAGCACACCGTTGACGTACTTGAAGCCTTCTTCAGAGCCGAACAGCTTGGTGAGGTTGACGCACTCGTTGACGATCACCCGCCAGGGCACCGAGGGCTGGTGCTGCAGCTCATAGGCTCCGATCAGCAGCACGGCGTGTTCGACCGGATCGAGCTGGGCGATCGGACGATCCAGATGCGGCACCAGCGCCAGCGTCAGGTCGTGGGCGTTTTCGATCACCCCATTCAGCAAGGTGTCGAAATAGACCGGGTCAGCGCGGCCCAAGCCGTCATCCTGTTCGCGGAACTGCCTGAGCAAGGTTTCGGTTGGCGTGGTGTTGATCAGCCACTGGTAGAGCGCCTGTGCAGTAACCCGGCGGGCCAGCGCACGCGGCGAGTGGCTGATGGGACTATCGCTCATGCGGCTTCAGCAGTGGGCACGCCGATGACCTGGCGGGTGAGTCGCAGCATTTCCAGCACCGCCGCAGCACACTCGTAGCCCTTGTTGCCCTTGCCCGGGCCGCAGCGCTCGAAAGCCTGCGCGGAGGTGTTGACCGTCAGCACGCCGAAGCCGACCGGACGGCAGAGACTAAGCTGCACATCCATCAGACCGCGCGCGCATTCGCCAGCGACGAACTCGAAGTGCGGCGTATCACCCCGGATCACGGCGCCGAGCGCAACGACTGCGTCGAAACGGCCAGAAGCCAGAATGGCCGAAGCCGCCAGCGGCAGCTCGAATGCACCGGGTGCATAGTGAATCTCCACATTCTGCGCGGGCACGCCCCAGTCCTTCAGGCAGGCGGCAGCACCTGCCAGCAGCGCCTCGACCACCTCGACGTTCCAGCGCGTGGCGAGCAGTGCGATGCGGGTGTCCCTGAACTCTTTCCTGGACGGTTTCTTGGGGGCGGCATAGCCAGATTTCATTCGCTTCAGTTTCCTCATCAAATCTTTAATCGCAGGGCACGTATTCGACGACTTCGAGACCGAAGCCGGAGAGACCGTGCATTTTCTTCGGCGTCGACAGCACGCGCAGTTTGCGCACGCCGAGGTCACTCAGAATCTGGGCGCCGAGACCATAGGTGCGCAGCACCGGGCCGGTTGGCTCGTGGCCCTCGTCGGGCTTGTTGAGGCTGACGATCTGCTGCACCAGTTCGCGGGTGGACTCGGGCTTGCGTAGCAGCACCACCACGCCCTGCCCCTCCTGTGCGATGCGCTCCAGCGCGCGCCGCACCGGCCAGCTGAAATCGCCGTGGCGCACGCCCAGCACATCCTGCAGCATGTTGCGGATGTGCACACGCACCAGCGTCGGCTTGCGGCCATCGAGCGTGCCTTTCACCATCGCCAGATGCACGGTGTTGTCGACCGTGTCCTGATAGGTGACCAGACGGAACTCGCCGAACTCGGTCTGTACATGGGTCTCGGCGATGCGCTCCACCGAGTGCTCGTTTTCGAGTCGGTAGCGGATCAGGTCGGCGATGGTGCCGATCTTGAGATCGTGTTCCCTGGCGAACACCTCGAGGTCGGGACGGCGTGCCATGGTGCCGTCGTCCTTGAGGATTTCGCAGATCACCGAGGCTGGCGTGCGGCCGGCCATGCGGGCGAGGTCACAACCCGCCTCGGTGTGGCCGGCACGGGTCAACACACCGCCGGGCTGCGCCATCAGCGGAAAGATATGGCCGGGCTGCACCACGTCTTCCGGCCGGGCCTCGCTCTTCACGGCGGTGCGCACGGTGAGCGCGCGATCCTGGGCAGAGATGCCGGTAGTCACGCCCTGTGCGGCTTCGATCGAGACCGTGAAATTGGTGCCGAACCCGCTGCCGTTGTCGCTCACCATCAGCGGCAGGCGCAGGGCACGGCATTTTTCCTGAGTCAGCGTCAGGCAGACCAGGCCCCGGCCGAAGCGGGCCATGAAGTTGATGTCCTCCGGTCGCACCGCGTCGGCGCACATCAAGAGGTCGCCCTCGTTCTCGCGATCCTCGTCGTCCATCAGGATCACCATCTTGCCGGCCTTCAGGTCGGCAACGAGTTCCGGGATGGTGTGGATGCCGGTATTGGGTGGTGGCTTGACGGGTGCGTTCATGGTTTTACTCCTCGCGGGCGGCCAGGAGCCGCTCCAGATACCGCGCAATCAGATCGACTTCCAGATTCACTGCATCGCCGGACTTGAGCAAGCCCAGCGTGGTGTGCTGCCAAGTATGCGGCACGATCATCACCCCGAAGCGGCTGGCGGCTACCTCGTTGACGGTGAGGCTGATGCCGTCGATGGTGATCGAGCCCTTGCGGGCGATGTATCTGGCCAGCGCCCCAGGCACCTCGAAGGAGAGTCGCCAGCCGCGCGCATCCTCGTGCTTCTCGAGCAGATGGCCGACGCCGTCGACATGGCCACTGACCATGTGGCCACCGAGCGGCTTGTGTGGTGTGAGCGCCTTTTCGAGATTGACCGCCTGCCCTTCACGCCAGGCGCCGGCGGTGGTGCCGTGCAAGGTTTCGGCCGAGAGATCGGCCACGAAGCCATCGGCCGTGAAGGCGACGGCGGTCAGGCAGACGCCGTTGACGGCGATGCTGTCGCCCAGATGCGCACCCTTGAGGTAGCCGCTGGCGGCGGCGAACGTCATGCGCGCGTCGCCACCAACCATCTCGATGACGGCGATCTGGCCCTGCGATTCGATGATGCCGGTGAACATTAGGTGCCCCTGAGTGTGGCCGTGATGCGCAGGTCCTCGCCGATCTGCCGCACCTCGGTGAATTGCAGCTGTACGCGCTGATCAAGGCGGCTCAAGCCCGGCAACGCCGCCAGTCCGCGCGCCTCTAGTCCCAGCAGGCTGGGTGCGATGTAGAGCACCAGTTCGTCCACCAGCCCTGCCGCCAGGAAACTGCCCGCCAGCTCCGACCCGCATTCGACCAGCACATGGTTGACCTGCTGCACTGCCAGTGCCGCCAGCGCCCTGGGCAGGGAGATGGAGCCGCTGCTGTCGGATGCAATGGCCAGCGCCTCAACTCCCGTTGGCACCGTCGCTGGCAGCTGACTGCACAGCCAGAAGCGGCGTGCACCCTTGGACCAGACCCTGGCATGGGCAGGAGTCCGGGCGCGGCTGTCGAGCACGATGCGATCGGGCTGGCGCGGAATGGAGATCGTGCCTTGAATGGCACGATTCCCCGGGTCCGCGATGGCAAGGCCACTCTCATTAAACGACCAATCCCGCACGGTCAGCGAGGGATCGTCCGCCAGAACCGTGGCACTGCTGGTGAGCACCGCGCCGGCCTCCGCCCGCAGGCGATGCACATCCGCGCGTGCCGCCGCCCCGGTGATCCATTGCGACTCGCCAGTCGCCATCGCGGTACGGCCATCCAGGCTTGCCGCCAGCTTGAGGGTAACGAAGGGTCGCTGGCGCCGCATGCGCGACAGAAAGCCGCGATTGAGCCGCTCGGCATCGGCCTGCAGCAGCCCGACGTGTGTGGCGATACCCGCCGCCTGCAGGCGCGCTAGGCCTGAGCCCGCCACCAGCGGATTGGGGTCCGTCATCGCCGCCCACACGCGCGACACACCGGCGGCGATGAGCGCATCGACACAGGGCGGCGTGCGGCCCTGGTGATTGCAAGGTTCGAGCGTGACGAATACCTCGCTGCCGCGCGCAAGTTCACCAGCCTTGCGCAGGGCATGCACCTCGGCATGGGGTTCACCTGCTCTCAGATGCGCCCCTTCGCCGACGATCACTCCGTCCTTGACGATCACACAGCCGACCCGCGGATTCGGCTGCGTCGAGTAGCGTCCGGCTTCCGCCAGGTGCAGCGCACGAGCCATCAATTCAGGGGAGCTTGCCACCTATGAACCGGTCTTGCCGGGTCTGGCGCTGCCTCTGGCGGCGGGTTTGGGCTCGGGACTGGGGGCAGTCTCGGCATCCGGCTCGCCGATCAGCTGCAGCTGCGAACGCCGCTGCTCGGCGCTCGGCATCGCCTTCAGTTTCTGGATTTCTTCCTGGAAGGCATTGACGTCCTCGAACGCCCGATAGATCGAGGCGAAGCGCACATAGGCCACGTGGTCGAGATCGCGCAACTCCTCCATCACCCATTCGCCAATGCGGCGGCTGTTGATCTCGCGCTCGCCGGTCTGGCGCAGTTTGCGCTCGATGTTGTCGATGGCGTGGTCGATCTGCTCGGCCGTCACCGGTCGCTTGTAGACCGCACTCTCGAAACCACGCCGGAGCTTGCTCTCGCTGAACGGCTGCGGGGTACCGCTGCGCTTGACGATGCTGGGCATCGTCAGCTGCGCCTTCTCAAAGGTAGTGAAGCGCCCGCCGCATTTCTCGCAGCCGCGGCGGCGGCGCACCTGGGTACCCTCTTCCGCCAGCCGCGAGTCGATGACGCGGGTGTCGGCCGAGTTGCAGAAGGGGCATTGCATTGCGGGGTGCAGCGGAGCCGGGAGTGGGGACCGGGTACGGGCTATGTCGCGCCGTACACAGGAAACCGCGCGCAGAGCCTTTCGACGTCACCACGAACTTTCGCAACGGCCACTTCGACGTTTGCGCCGACGCTCATCGCATCGACGATATCGGCAATCCAGCCCGCGATGCTCGCCATCTCGGCCTCTCTGAAGCCGCGCGTGGTCGAGGCCGGGCTGCCCAGACGCAGGCCGCTGGTGACGAAGGCAGAACGCGGATCGTTGGGTACCGAGTTCTTGTTGGCGGTGATGTGTGCTTCACCCAGCCGGGCTTCGGCATCTTTGCCGGTGACGTTCCTGGCGACCAGATCGAGCAGGAACAGGTGATCGTCGGTACCGCCGCTGACCACCTTGTAACCACGGTCGAGAAACACCCTGGCCATGGCGCGGGCGTTGGCGATGACCTGCTTCTGGTAGCCCTTGAAGCCGGGGTCCAGTGCCTCCTTGAACGCCACCGCCTTGGCGGCGATGACGTGCATCAAGGGGCCGCCCTGGATGCCGGGGAACACGGCCGACTGGAATTTCTTGTTGAAATCCTCGCCCTGCCCCTTACTGAGAATGATGCCGCCGCGCGGGCCGCGCAGCGTCTTGTGGGTGGTGCTGGTGACCACATGGGCATGTGGCAGCGGGCTGGGGTATTCCCCCGCCGCAACGAGGCCGGCGATGTGCGCCATGTCGACCCAGAACCAGGCGCCGACCTTGTCGGCGATCTGGCGCATGCGCTTCCAGTCCTTCACCCGCGAATAGGCCGAAAAGCCACCAATCAGCAACTTGGGCTTGTGCTCGACGGCGAGTTTCTCCATCTCGTCGTAGTTGATCAGCCCGGTCTCGGTGTCGAGGCCATAGGGCACGATCTTGTAATGCTTGCCGCTGAAGTTGGCGGGATGCCCGTGGGTGAGATGCCCACCCTGGGCGAGGTTCATGCCCATCACGGTGTCGCCCGGATTCACCAGCGCCAGAAACACCGCGGCATTCGCCTGCGCACCCGAGTGCGGCTGCACGTTGGCGTAATCGCAGTCGAACAGCTGTTTGACGCGATCGATGGCTAGGGTTTCGGCGACATCGACGAACTCGCAGCCACCGTAATAACGCTTGCCGGGATAGCCCTCGGCATATTTGTTGGTGAGCTGCGAACCCTGCGCCTGCATGACGGCAGGCGAGCAGTAGTTCTCGCTGGCGATCAGCTCGATATGGGCCTCCTGCCGGGCATTTTCAGCCGTGACGGCGGCAAACAGTTCTGGGTCGGCGACGGCGAGATTGGGGGCGTTGGCGAACATTGCGATGGCTAGGGTTAAAGAGAAATCAGTCGACCACTTCGAGCATCAGGTCGAGGGCAGCGCGCGAAGGAGCGGCAATCTCCTCCGGCACCCGGATGCGGTTGACGGTGTTGCCTTCGACCAGGTTTTCAAGCACCCAAGCGAGGTGCTGCGGGTCGGTGCGGAACATGGTCGAGCACATGCACACCATGGGGCTCATGAACTCGACGGTGACACCCTTGGGCTTCATCTCGTCGGCCAGGCGATTCACCAGGTTCAGCTCGGTGCCCACCAGCCAGTGCGCGCCGGGCTGGCTGGAGCGCACGGTGCGCAGGATGTACTCCGTGGAGCCCACAAAGTCGCTCTTCTCGCACACCGCCAACTCGTTCTCGGGGTGGCTGATCACGTAGCCATTCGGGGTGCGCTCGCGGAACTTGTTGATGTGGTTGACGTGAAACATCTGGTGCACGGAGCAGAAGCCCTTCCAGAGAATCATCTTCGCGCCCCGGATCTGCTCGGCGGTGAGGCCACCCATCGGCTTCATGAAGTCCCAGGTGACCATCTGATCAAGCGGGATACCCATGCGCATGAAGGCGGTGTTGCGGCCAAGATGCTGGTCGGGGAAGAACAGCACCTTCTCGCGGCGGGCAAAGCTCCATTCCAGCACGGCTTTCGCATTGCTCGACGTGCAGACGATGCCGCCGTGGTTGCCGCAGAAGGCTTTGAGATCGGCCGCCGAGTTGATGTAGGTGACTGGAGTCACCTGCTGATCCGGGTCGTCGAGCACGGTTTTCAGCTCTTCCCAGCACTTGTTGACCTTGACCAGATTGGCCATGTCGGCCATCGAGCAGCCAGCGGCCAAGTCGGGGAGGATCACCGTGCGCTTGCCGAAAGTGAGGATGTCCGCCACCTCGGCCATGAAGTGCACGCCGCAGAACACGATGTATTCGGCGGTGCTGTTGGCAGCCATCTGGCTGAGCTTGAGCGAGTCGCCGGAGTAGTCGGCGTGCTTGAACACCTCGTTGCGCTGGTAGTGGTGCCCCAGGATGGCGAGTTTCTTGCCCAGCTTGGCCTTGGCGGCGACGATCTTTACGTCACACTCCTCATCGGACAGAAAACTGTACTGATCGATGGTGGGGTCGATCTTGAGAGCGGCGGACATGGGCGCACTCCTTGGCGCGTGAGCGCCCTGAAGAATGAGGGCAAAACAGCTAGCTATTGTAGCTCAAGCAAACCACAACCCCCAGATATTGCGATGAGGATTGCGACGCAGGCCCGCATTCGGCGGGCTACTGGATGTTCAGGGTGGCGGTGGCAGTGACCGGCTGGCTGGCGCTGTTGACCGTCGCCGCCGTAATGGTGACGACCTTGCCGGCAGCGGTCGTGGCGGTGCTGGTCAGGCCGGCGGAACTGTTGATCCCGAACGCGGTGGTGGTTTGCACCAGCGCGGACGCGGTATCGCTGCTGCTCCAGGTCACATGCCGGGTAATGTCCTGGGTCGCCCCGCTGGCATAGGTGCCGGTCGATCGGAACTGGCTGGTCCGCCCGGCGCTGACCATCGCCGTGGCAGGCGTGATGGCGATGCTGCTGAGGCTGTCCGCAACCGGCAGGATGCCGATGGCAGGGGCGGCGATAGCCGGGTTGGCAAAGCTGGCCCCGATCTGCACCGGCGTGTCTACCGCCTTGATCGCCAGGCCGAAACCGGGAAGGGTGCTTCCGAACAGCGCAACCGCGGTGGCATCCGAGCTGGTGTAGGTCACCTGCTGCGATAAATCCTGGGTCATGCCGTTGTCGAGGCTGCCAGTAGCGATCAATCGCTCACTGGTACCGACGATCAGCCGGTCGTTGGCACCAAATTCGCGGGTCAGGGCCAGCGACTGCAGGTTGGCGACGGCAATTGCGGCGTCGGCGGTGAGCGTGCAGCCGGGAATGCGCGCGCGCGCCGTCAGGCCACTGCCTGCAGCGACGCCGGCCACCGTGCCGGCGACCGGATCGATGGTCGCCACTGCCGTGTTGGGAGTGACGAACGACCAGAGCACCGCTGAATCGACGGGGGTTTCAATGCCATCCAGATCCGCCGTCACCGCCAGATCAAGCCTTGAGTTGACCGCGAGATCGCCGCTGGCCGGAGTTACCTTGAAATTGGTCGGGGTGGTGACGGTGACGTCGATGCTTTCGGTGAAGCTCAGATACTGGGCGGTGATGGTTGCAGTGCCGGGCGAGACTGGCACGATGGTGCCGCTGGAATAAAAGCTGTTGGTCTGCTCGGGCACCGCGATATCGCGGTTGCTCACCCTGGCCACCGCCGGATTGGAGCTGCTGAAGGTGGCCCGGCTGGTGAAGTCGCCGCGGGCGCCGTTGTTGAAATCGATGAACAGGCTGAGGGCTGTGTTGAGGCAGGTATAGGCCTTGGTGGTGGGCGCACCTTCCA
>JBKJJE010000009.1:0-56418 GCA_046598075.1 Stagnimonas sp. | reverse complement strand
CCCTGAACGACGCGGGCTTTCAGGTGATCGGCCTCGATTTTCGCGGCCACGGCCAGAGCGACAAGCCGCACCAGAGCAGCGTCTACGGCACGGCGCAACTCGCCAGCGATGTGCTCGCCGTGCTCGACCACCTGGGCATCGAACACACCGCACTTGTGGGTTATTCGATTGGCACCGTGGTCGGCCTGCATCTGTTGCAAACGCTCCCGGCGCGATTCACGCGGGCGACGCTGCTGGCGACCGGCGACGGCCTCATCGGCGAGCCGCCGTATACCTTCGAGAAGTTGCTGCCGGCCTTGGGGCAGGTACTGGATCGCAGCGAATATCCCAAGGACCTGCCGAAGCATCTGGCGGCCTACTGGAACTTTGTCGCGGCCACCGGCGGCGACCGCAGCGCGCTGCGCGCGCTCGCCGCGGGCGACTTTCCAGCCAGCACGGCAGCGGCAGCGGCTGCCGTCGCGATACCGACACTGGTGATCAGCGGCGAGAAGGATCTGGTGCTGGGGCAGGGCCCGCGGCTCGCTTCAGCACTCGGCAGCGGCGAGTACCTGCAGATCGCTGGTGCGGATCACTTCGCGCTGGCGACCGATGCGGCGGTAAAGGCCGAAGTCGCGCGCTTTCTCCGGGGTTGAGTCAGCGCGGTAGCGCGGGTGTGGTGATGGCTTTTGACCTCGGGCCCCTGAAGAAGTAGCTCGCCGAAAGGCGAAACCGCGGCTCAACCCGAATGCAAAGCTAGCCAAAGCACGTCAGCGCGGGTGCACCCTGCTGATCGCCAGCTAGAATCTCCGCGCGTTTCCGCACAGCCCCCATCTTGCAAAACTGAGGAACTGACATGCCCGGCACCGTCAAACTCCACCGCGTGCTCCGCGCGCCACCCGAGCGCGTCTATCGCGCCTTTCTCGACCCCGATGCGATGTGCAAATGGGTGCCGCCGCATGGCTTCATCGGCAAGATGCACTCGATGGATGCGCGGGTGGGTGGCGGCTACAAGATGAGCTTCACCAACTTCGGCACCGGCCATAGCCATAGCTTTGGCGGCACTTATCTGGAGCTCGTGCCGAATGAGCGCATCCGCTACAACGACCAGTTCGACGACCCCAGTCTGCCGGGCCAGATGCTGGTGATGGTGAGCTTGAAGGCTGTTATGTGCGGCACCGAGCTTTCCATCGTGCAGGAGGGCATCCCGGACATGATCCCGGTGGAGTTCTGCTATCTCGGCTGGCAGGAGTCGCTGACCCTGCTGGCGCACGTTGTTGAAGCTGAAATACCGGACGGCCAATGAACACCCTGCGAACCCTGAAATTGCCGATGCGCTTCTGTGCGCGTAGTGCAGCGGCGCTATTGGCGCTTTGCCTTGCCGCCTGTGGTGGCGGTGCTACTGCTGACCCCGATAACCCCCCGGCCATCCTGCTCAATCCGGCAGCCTTCAACGAGGTGGCCCCAGCGACCTATGTCGCACGCTTCAATACCTCGCAGGGCCTGGTTCGGGTTGAGGTGACGCGCGCCTGGGCGCCATTGGGCGCAGATCGCTTCTACAACCTGGTGCGCAATGGCTATTACAACGAGGTGCGCTTTTTCAGAGTGATTGCGGGCTTCGTGGCGCAATTCGGCTTGCATGGCAGCCCGTCGGTGAATACGGCCTGGCGCAACCAGCGCATCAATGACGACCCGGTGACACAGAGCAATCTGCGCGGCACCTTGAGCTTTGCCACTGGCGGTGCGAACACGCGAACCACGCAGGTGTTCATCAATTTCGCCGACAACTCCAGGCTCGATAGCCAGGGCTTTGCGCCCTTTGGCCGTGTGATCACGGGCATGGATGTTGTTGATCTGTTCTACGCAGGCTACGGTGAGCGTCCCAACCAGTCGCGTATTCAGAGCGAGGGCAATCGCTATCTCAACGCCGATTTTCCGAGGCTGGATTTTGTGCTGGACGCAGTCATCGAAACCACGCCATGACCCACAAACCCCAACTCAAAATCCCCGCCACCTACATGCGCGGTGGCACCAGCAAGGGCGTGTTTTTCCGTCTGCAGGATTTGCCCGTTGCGGCACAGCTGCCGGGTGCGGCGCGCGACCAGCTGCTGATGCGCGTGATCGGCAGCCCAGATCCGTATGCCAAGCACACGGACGGCATGGGCGGTGCAACCTCCAGCACCAGCAAGGCGGTGATCATCAGCAAGAGCAGCCAGCCGGGCCACGACGTGGACTATCTGTATGGCCAAGTCTCTATCGACCAGGCTTTTGTGGACTGGAGCAGCAACTGCGGCAACCTCTCCACCGCCGTCGGGCCGTTCGCCATCAGCAACGGGCTGATGGATGCCAGCCGCGTGCCGAAAGATGGCATCGCGATCATCCGTATCTGGCAGGCCAACATCGGTAAGACCATCATTGCCCACGTGCCGATGAGCAACGGTGAAGTGCAGGAGCTGGGCGACTTTGAACTGGATGGTGTGACCTTTCCGGCTGCCGAAATCGTGCTGGAATTCATCGACCCGTCTGACGAGGGGGAGGGCGAGGGTGGTGGTTCGATGTTCCCCACCGGCCATCTCGTCGATGACCTCGACGTGCCGGGTGTGGGCACGCTCAAGGTGACGATGATCAACGCTGGCATCCCCACCATCTTCGTCAACGCGGCAGACATCGGCTATACCGGCACCGAGTTGCAGGACGCCATCAATGGTGATGCGGCAGCGCTCAAGAAGTTCGAGATCATCCGTGCCTATGGCGCGGTGCGCATGGGGCTGATCAAGGACATCAATGAAGCTGCCAAGCGCCAGCACACCCCGAAGGTGGCCTTCGTTGGCCCATCGACGGATTACATTTCGTCCAGCGGCAAGAAGGTAGTCGCCAGCGATATCGACCTCAACGTACGTGCGCTTTCGATGGGCAAGCTGCACCACGCGATGATGGGTACTGCGGCGGTGGCCATCGGCACCGCGGCGGCGATCCCCGGCACGCTGGTCAATCTGGCGGCGGGTGGCGGCGCGCGGACTGCGGTGCGCTTCGGGCATCCCTCCGGCACCCTGCGGGTGGGGGCGGAGGCCGCCCAGGTCAACGGCGAATGGACGGTGAAAAAAGCCGTCATGAGCCGCAGCGCACGGGTGCTGATGGAAGGCTGGGTGCGCGTTCCGGGCGGTTGATTGGTTGTGTGCCGGCCCTAAACCAAGGCCCGCCAGTCGGCGGGCTTTTTTAATGTGGTGAAGCGGGCGGTAAAAGATGATAATGAGAATGAATGTCAATCAACCCGCCACCGTCCGCCAAGATCGTCAGCCTGCTGGCCCTCGCGCGCCACCAGTCTGGCTGCGTCGTGCAGGTGGACGAACGAGCGCCGGATGATCGCGTCTCGCGGCGTCTGCGCGAGCTGGGGTTCGTGCCGGGCGAGACGGTGAGCCTGGTCGCCACCGGCCCGGTCGGAGCTGATCCGGTCCTGATCCAGGTGGGCTTCACCCGTTTCGCCCTGCGCCGTCAGGAGGCCGAGCGGGTGCGCGTGCTGCCGCAATGAGCAGACCCACCGTGTCAGCAGTGGCTGCGAATGCGGCATCGCCGCGACAGGCTGGCGTTATCCGGGTTGGCCGTGCCATCGGACCGGCGTCATGAGCACCCTGCACATCGCCCTGGTCGGCAACCCCAACTGCGGCAAGACCGCGCTGTTCAACCGGCTCACCGGCAGCCGCCAGAAAGTCGCCAACTACGCCGGGGTGACGGTGGAGCGCAAGGAAGGACACTTCGCCGACGCGCAGGGGCGCATCGTCCGGGTGCTGGATCTGCCCGGTACCTACAGTCTGGCCGCCACCAGCCCCGACGAGGCCATCACCCGCGATGTCTGTATGGGCCGGATGAAGGGCGAGGCCAGGCCTGATCTGCTGCTGTGCGTGGCCGATGCCACCAATCTGCGGCTGCATCTGCGCTTCGTGCTGGAGGTGCGTCAGCTGGGCCTGCCGATGGTGCTCGCACTCAACTGCGCCGACCTCGCCGAAAAGCGCGGCATCCGGATCGACATCGACAAGTTGCAGGCGGCGCTGGGGGTGCCGGTGGTGCCGACGATTGCCGTGCAGTCCGGCGGCACTCAGGCGCTGGTGCGGCGGCTCAGCAGCGCACTGCCGCCTGCACCAAAGCCACTGGTGGCCGCCAGCGACCTGCACGCCGCTGTCAACGCCATCCTGGCCGATGCCGTCACCATGCCGCGCCGCACGGCGGTCATCGACGACCAGCTCGACCGCGTGCTGCTGCATCCGGTGTGGGGGCTGGCCATCCTCGCCGCCGTGATGTTCCTGATGTTCCAGGCCGTGTTCAGCTGGGCCGAGCCGCTGATGGCGGGCATCGAGTCGCTGGTGGCCCTGCTGGGGGCCGGCGTTACCGCCCTGCTGCCAGCGAGCCTGCTGCAGAGTCTGCTGGTGGATGGCGTGCTGGCCGGCGTCGGCGGGGTGATCGTGTTCCTGCCGCAGATCCTGATCCTGTTCCTGTTCATTCTCGCGCTGGAGGAAAGCGGCTATCTGCCGCGTGCGGCGTTTCTGCTGGATCGGTTCATGGTGGGGGCAGGGCTGACGGGGCGCTCGTTCATCCCGCTGCTATCCAGCTTTGCCTGCGCCATCCCCGGCATCATGGCGACCCGCACCATCCAGGACCCGCGTGATCGCATCGCCACCATTCTGGTCGCGCCGCTGATGACCTGTTCGGCGCGGCTGCCGATCTACGCCCTGCTGATCGGCGCCTTCATTCCGGCGCAGACGGTCTGGGGCCTGTTCAACATCCAGGGGCTGGTGCTGTTCGTGCTCTACGTCGCGGGGATTGTCTCGGCGCTCGCCGTGGCCTACGCCATGAAGTGGTGGCGCCGGGACAAATCCGAACACACTCTGCTGCTGGAACTGCCCAGCTACCGCCTGCCCAATGTCCGCGACCTGGCGCTCGGCCTGTGGGAGCGCGCCGGCATTTTCATCAGGCGCGTCGGCGGCATCATCCTCTCGCTCACCATCATTCTCTGGGCGCTGTCGAGCTTCCCCGCGCCGCCGCTGGGTGCCGTCGGCCCGGCCATCGACTACAGCCTGGCAGGGCGTATCGGCCACTGGATGGAACCGCTGTTTGCGCCGATCGGCTTCAACTGGCAGATCTGCATCGCGCTGATTCCCGGCCTGGCGGCGCGCGAGGTGGCGGTGAGCGCGCTCGCCACGGTCTATGCGCTCTCGGCCACCGGCGACGGCGCGGCGGCGCTGCTGTCGCCCATCATCGCCGCGCAATGGGGGCTGCCGACGGCGCTGTCGCTGCTGGCCTGGTATGTGTTCGCGCCGCAGTGCCTGTCCACACTCGCCACCATCCGCCGCGAGGCGAGCTGGCGCGTCACTGCGGTTGCCACCGGCTATCTGTTCGGACTCGCCTACGCGGCGTCGTTCATCACCTATCGCATCGCAGTGGCCATGACATGAGCAGCTACCTGGCCTTTGAACTGATCGTGATTGCAGTGCTGCTGCTGCTGAGCCTGCGCGTGGTCTGGCTCAAGCTGCTCAAGCCCGCGCTACAAAGGCCCAAGTCGGCATGCGGTAGTGGCTGCAATCAATGCAGCGTCAAGCACTGAGGTGACGTCAGGAGAAACCGCAGATTTCACAGATGACACAGATGACACAGATTGAAACTCTTTGATCTGCGAAATCTGTGAAATCTGCGGTTGATGTTGGTCAGAACAGATAGCGCGCGAACACCTGCAGATTGTCGCGGTCGCGGTAGAGGTTTTGCTCCTTGCCGCCGAAGAACCAGTTGTAGCCGACAGTAAACGAGAGCGCCGACTTGTAACGGGTTTCCAGATTGAAGTTCACGCTCTTGCGGCCGCGGATGAAATTGCCGGCGGGACCGGGCGAGATGCCATCGACGTCCTGGCTGTAGATCAAAAACGGTTGCAGCGAGATGCCCGGCAGCACGCTCTCGTACTTGAAGATGCCGACCAGCCGGTAGCCCCAGGAAAACGGGGTGGCGAAGTTGTGCAGATTGGCCTGGTGCGGGTTGAAACGGCCGCCGTCGGGGCCCACCACGCACTGCCTGTTGGTGGAGCAGGCCTGCTGGGAGCCATCGGCACCGCTGCCATCGGCACCGGCACTGGCGTGGTAGTAGACGCCAGGCGCATCGAGCTGCAAGCGGTCCAGACCTGGCTGGTTCAGCACATGGGTGGCGCCGATCTCGGCGACGGCGAGAATCTGGTCGGCGCCGATCGGATTGTCGGTCGCCCCCAGCACCCGGGTCAGGCCGAGGTTGTACTGCATGACCTGCAGGCGCTCGTAACCGGGGATGTAGACACCGCCCGCGCCGCCGCCGAAGCCCTCGCCCAGAGTCTCGCCGCGATAGGCCACCAGAAAGCTGGGGAAGCTGCGCGCCGAGCTGGGCGCGGCACCCAGGATGAGGTTCACCGTGTCGCAGTTGACACCGCTGGTGCAGCCGTCGATGGCATCGCTGCCGTCGAAGTCCTGACGGCCGCCGTTGGCGCTGCCGTCAAAGCCGGTGCCGCCGCCCTGCGAGCCGGCACAGCCGACGGTGGCATCGTGGCAGCGGGTGAGAAAGGGCTGGGCAGCGGCAAAGGCGACGTCGATGATCGATACCTGTACCGGCAGATTCGGGCGGAACGCCGCTTCGCCCTGAATCGAGAAGTCGCCCAGCGTGGTGTTGAACGACAGGCCATAGAGCTGGATGTTCTTCGGGTAGTCGAAAAAGAACGGGCCGGAGTCGAGCTTGACCAGATCATCGAGGTCTGCGGTGTTGTCATCGGCACTGGCGCCGAGCAGGGGGCCGAGTGCGCCGAGGTCGTCGATGCCGATGCCCAGGTCGGTGAGGATGCGCGGGTTGCTCAGGACATGGCTGCTGATGTAGCTCACCGAGTCGTTGGTGAATTGCTGGTTGGCACGCCGGTCGACCAGCGCCGGCAGACGGGGGCAGGCTTTCAGCAGATCGACCGTGTTGGCGGCGTTGATGCCGGTGCCATTTGGCCCAGCGGTATTGCCTTCGGCCCGGGCACAGGACGGCTGGCCACTCAGAAAGCTCACATACGGCAGCTTCGAGTGATAGTTCATGAAATACAGCGACACCTCGGTGCCGCTGTTGAAATCCTCGAAATAGGTTTTCAGGGCAATGCCGAACTGGCCGAAACCATCCGGCGTGCGGTCCGGCGCACGGCTGATGTGGGCGGTGGTGCCGGTGACCAGCGACAGCGGGTTGTCGAGGAAGAAGCCCACCTTGTCGATGTCGTCCGCCGAGCCGCCGAACGAGAGATTCACGTAATTGCCGAGGTTTTGCGTGCCGACATCGACGAACGAGAAAAAACTGCCCGGCGCGGGGATTTCCACCGGCTGCCACTCGAACTGGTAGAAGGCCTCGACGGTGCCGCCCTCATAGGGCTCGAAGCTGGCAAACGCCATGTTGATCGGGGTGAACACCTCTTCCAGCTGAAAGCCGAAGCGATACAGATTGTTGGTGTTGACCGGCTGCGCCTGGTTGATCGAGTTGATCACCAGCAGGGTGGACTCGCCCCAGTTGACGGTCTGCCGGCCGATCTTGAACGACAGTTCCTTCTCGGTGCCGGGCAGCGGCAGCTTGCCGAACAGGTTGAACTCCAACAGCTGCACGTCGGCGATCAGCTGGCGGCGCAGGGTGGAGTCGGTCCGGCTCAGGCCGATCTCCTCGCCGGGCCCGTAGGTGCGGGCGAAATAGCGGTTGGAGACCGGATCGTTGGTGGTGCCGACGCGCTGGAAGTTTTCCGCGGTGATCAGGCTGCGGTACTGGTCTTTCTTGCGGTCGTTGACGGCATCGTAGAAGGAGATCGTGCGCGCGAAAAAGCCGAACTCGCCCTTGGTGAGCGTGATGTCCTGAGTCAGCCGGATACCGCCCTGGGTGAGGTCGTGCTTGTCGTAGTTGAGATTGCCGTTGTCGGTGCGCATGGACGGCGCTCCGGGCGTGGCGCTGAGCCGCTGCGAGGGATAGAACTGATCCTTGAACAGACCCTGGCAGGACTGATAGATGCCGCCGCAGACATTGGGATCGATGTTGGCCTTGCCGATCAGATCCTCAGCCTGCACCTCGGTGCGCAGCTGGATGCCGACGGTGATGTTGTTGTTCAGCGTGCCGTCGATGCCGAGGCTGTCGATGCCGATGTCGATCGCCGTCGCGGCGAGCGGTGCGCAGATGAGTGCCGCAAACGCGGCCTTCCCTAGCCAGTGTCTATTACTCATTTTTCTCTCTTCTGATGTATTGGAGTCGCGATCCGTCGCAAGCTCAAGGCGCAAATGATCGCGCTTTATAACCAAGCCGGTCGCGCGCTGTCGAGCCTTGCGCGCGTTTACCCGATGTGCGTTGCGATAACCCGGCCCAGTGACGGCAGCAATTTTTGCAGCTCATCCCCTGCGGAGCCGCGAAAACGCTTGTAGATCGCCTTGGCGGCGGTGTTCCGGCTTGTGCCCATGCGGGCATCGATGGTATCGATCACCAGTCCCGCAGCCTGTTCCGCGTGCAGGGACAGAAAACTGCCGAAATCTGCGCTGCGGCTGCTATTGAAGCTGGCGTAGAGCGGGTCGAGCGCGGTGGCCACCCTGGGCAGCAGGCTGCGCGTCGCCCGTGCCGCGATGTCGGGTTTGGCAGAACGCAGCGCGTTGAAGCCCAGCTTCATGGCTGCACCGGAAATGCCGCTCTTTGCCGCGATATGGGTTTCCACCGTGCGGGCGAGGTCGCTCACCAGCGCTTCGGGATCGGATACGGACAATAGAATGGTGGAGAGCGAACTCATGGCGAAGGATCGGGATCGAAGTGACAGAAGACAAAAAAGCGGCGGCAAAGCCTAGCATCGCGCGGCTCAAGACGGGCGCTTTCGAACGCAACTTCGCGCTGGCCAGACTGGGCGTCGGCGCGGGTGCGAAGATTGCCGTGCATTCGCTCTCCAACATCTTTCGCGGCGAGGTATCGAGAAGCGAGGCTGACCGCGCCTTCTACGCCATCCAGGCGCAGGTGCTGGCCGACGAACTGGGCCAGCTCAAGGGCAGCGTGATGAAGGCCGGGCAGATGCTGGCGCTGTTCGGTGACTACTTCATGCCGCACGAGGCCGTCGAGGTGTTGAGCCAGTTGCAGGACAACACCCCGCCGGTGGCCTGGCACCAGGTGGCACCGCAGCTCAGGGCCTCGGTGGGCGCAGCGGCGCTGAACGAACTCGATATCGACGAAACCCCGATTGCGGCCGCCTCGCTGGGGCAGGCGCACCGTGCAAGGCGCAAGCGGGATGGATTGGAACTGGTGGTCAAAATCCAGTATCCGGGCGTGGCCGATGCCATAGGCAGCGATATCAAGACGCTGTCGCGGCTCGTGGCCGCCAGCCGGCTGACGCCGAAGAATCTCGATCTCACGCCGATTTTTGCGGAGGTGCGCGAGATGTTGGCCGTCGAATGCGACTACCTGCAGGAAGCCAGGTTCACCGAGACTTTCGCGCAGCGGCTGGCTGGCGATGCACGCTACGTGGTGCCCAGGGTGCTGCGCGAGTACAGCGGGGCGCGGGTGCTCACCACCACCTACGAGCGCGGCGTGTCGGTGACCGACGCCAGCATCAAGGCGCTGCCGCAGGCGCGGAGAGATCGCCTGGGTCTCAACTTTGTCGAGCTGTTTCTCACCGAGTTCTTCCGCTGGGGCCTGGTACAGACCGATCCGCATTTCGGCAACTACCGGATCAGGGACGACGATCAGGGGCAGGATCGCATCGTGCTGCTGGACTTCGGCGCCACCCGTGCCTTCTCGCAGCGGTTCGTCCAGGATTATTCGCTGATCGTCTCCGGCGCGCTGGAACAAGACAGCGCCCGGCTGCGCCAAGGTGCTGAGGCCATCGGCCTGATCGGTGAAGATTTTCCGGCGCCGGCACTGGCTGCGTTTGCCAGCATGTGCGAGCGCATCGTCGAGCCGTTTGATCCGCCGCGTGCGCCGCCTGCCTTGCGCAACCCGGCTGGCAACTACCGGTTTGCAGCCAGCGAGCTGCCGATGCGGGTGAGCCAGATCGCGGCGCGCAATGCATTGACGCTGTCGTTCCGCCTGCCACCACGCGAGATCGTTTTCCTGCACCGCCGGCTCGGCGGGGTATTCATCGCGCTGGCGACACTGGCCGCCGAGCTCAACCTGAGAAAAGTGCTCGAAACGGCCCTGGCAGATGCCGCGATGCCCCGGGCAGGGGCTGTGCAGCCTGCTGAAAAATTACCGATGCCGGGACGTGCGCAGCCGAGATAGATTGGTTAGCATCGAACTACTGCGAATGACGAGAGTCGTAGATTTACTTACCCCCTAAGAATGAGGAGAAACCGGACATGAAAACCTTGTCCATGGCATTCGGCGTACTTGCGCTGAGTCTCGTTGCAACCCAGGCCGCCGCGAAAGTGGACGCCGCCGAAGCCGCGAAGCTCGGCACCACCCTGACGCCCATCGGGGCCGAAAAAGCCGCCAACAAGGCCGGTACCATCCCGGCCTGGGCGCCCGCCGCGCAGACCGGCTCGCTGAAGAGCGAGTTCTCCTCCGATCCCAAGATCGAGGCCGAAAAGTCGAAGTTCACCATCAACAAGGCGAACCTGGCGCAGTATTCCGCCAATCTCACCGAAGGTCACAAGTATCTGCTCAAGACCTACGACACCTACAAGATGAACGTGTATCCGACCCATCGCAACGCGTCGTGGCCGCAGGCGATCTATGACGCCACCAAGGCCAACGCCACCACTTGCGAGATGATCGGTTCGGATCTGCTCGACAACTGCAAGGTGGGTTTCCCGTTCCCGATCCCCAAGACCGGTTCCGAACCGATCTGGAACCACAAGCTCAAGTGGCGCGGCGAAACCGTCACCCGCTACAACAACCAGATGATCGTGCAGCCCTCGGGCGAGTTCCAGCTGACCAAGATCATCGAGAACGTGCAGTTCTCGTATGCCTCGCTGACCAAGCCGGTGCCGCTCACCAAGACCTCCGGCGAGTTCCTGAAGTATCTGTCGCAGACGGTGGCGCCGCCGCGGCTGGCCGGTACCTACATCCTGGTCCACGAAAAAGCCGGCACCGGTGCCGATGGCCGTGCGGCCTGGCTGTATTCGCCGGGCCTCAAGCGCATCCGCCGCGCACCAACCGTGTGCTGCGACAACCCGTACGAAGGTACCGATGGTCACGAGTTCTATGACCAGGTGGACATCTTCAACGGCGCGCTCGAACGCTACAACTGGAAGCTGATCGGCAAGAAGGAGATCTACATCCCCTACAACAGCTTCAAGATCGCCGGGCCGACCATCAAGTACAAGGATCTGGCCAAACCCAAGCATCTGAACACCGATCTGCCGCGCTACGAGCTGCACCGGGTCTGGATCGTCGAGGCCAACATCAAGGCAGGTACCAGCCATACCTTCACCAAGCGGGTGATGTATCTCGACGAAGACAGCTGGAACATGGTGGCTGCCGACAACTACGATTCACGCGGCAACCTCTACCAGTTCCAGGAAGGTCACCTGGTCTGGGCCAGCAATGTGCAGGCGACCACCACGGTGCCGGAAATCATCTACCACTTCACTTCCGGCCGCTACTTCATCACTGCCGCGTTCAACGAGGACAAGGCGCCGGACCTCACCGCCAAGTTCTCGCCGGACTTCTTCACGGCTGCCGCTGTGCAGAAGCGTTCGACCAAGTAAATGTAGCGATTCCATATCAGCCGCCGGGCGTTCAGCGCCTGGCGGCTTTTTTGTAAGGAAAAACTGATGGCCACCAAAATCAATCTCGAGCACCAGTTCGGCAAGAGCGTCGCCAAGGTCTGGGCGATGTATTCCGACCGCGCTTTTTTCGAACGCAAGTATCAGGCGACCGGCTGCACCAATATCGAAGTGCTGGATTACAAGACCTCCGACAAGGGCTTCTCGATCACCGTCCGCTACGAGGCCAAAAGCGACGCGCCGGTTCCTGATTTCGCCAAGAAATTCATGAGCGAGCGGGTCAGCGTCACCCAGACCGACAGCTGGGATGCGGCCTCGAAAACCGGCAGGATCGTCACCGAGATCAAGGGCATGCCGGTGAAAGTGAGTGCGGAGATGAAGCTCGAAGCTGCCGGCAAGGGTGCCGTCAACAAGATGGTGTGGACACTCTCCAGCGGGATTCCCCTGGTCGGCGGCAAGCTGGAGTCGATTCTCGCCGAAGATGTCAAAATCAAGTCCGCCCGCGATGCGCTGGCCTCGCAGAAGCTGCTGGAGGGTTATTGAAATCGATGCCCGAGCAAGCCCCCGACAACAAGCCGCAGCCTCAGGATGCGACCTTCACGCAGGCTGCTGCCAGTGCGGCGGCAGCGATGTTTGGCGTGCAGAGCTCGAAAAACCGCGACCGTGATTTCAAGGCCAGGAGTCCGGTCAAGTTCATCTTCATGGGGGCGGTGATGGTCTGTCTGTTCATCACCTGCGTATTGATCGCGGTGCGCTGCTCGATGCAGCAGGCGGGCGTTGCACCCTGAGAGTTCAGCGTTTTTTGCGAACGCCCGCACTGCGGGCGTTTTTATGGATTGCAGTCTGCGTCAGCCTTGAATTTCCAGGCGCGGCCAAAAACCAGAGAAACAGGAGTCCAGATGCTCGCCACACTTGAAGCTGCGCTGCACCAGGCCGGGCAAAATTTCATGGCGACCCCCTGGCTGTATCTGTCGATGCCACTGATCGCCGCCATCATCGGCTACGTCACCAAGATCGCGGCGGTACGGATGATGTTCCAGCCGCTGGAATTCGTCGGCATCAAGCCCTATCTCGGCTGGCAGGGCGTGATTCCGCGCAAGGCGCAGAAAATGGCCTCGATCGCGGTCGATGTCATCACCTCCAAGCTGATCACCATCGAGGAGATTTTCGCGCGCCTGGACCCGCGCCAGATCGCGGCTGAAATCGAAAAGCCGATGCTGGGCGCCGTCGAGCAGATCACCCGTGAAGTGTTGAGCCAGCACCAGCCCGGCCTGTGGGAAATGCTGCCCAACTTTGCGCGCGACCGGCTGATCAAACGCGTGCAGGCCGAAGCACCGCAGGTGGTGGCCGAGGTGATGAAGGATTTGCGCAGCAACATCAGCCAGGTGTTTGACCTGAAGCACATGGTCATCAACGCCCTGCTGCGCGACAAGCTGCTGCTGAACCGGGTGTTCGCGGAAGTGGGCCGCAAGGAATTCAAGTTTTTCGGCCACTCCGGCCTGGTATTCGGGTTCCTCATCGGGGTGGTGCAGATGGTGACCTGGCTGTTCTATCAGTCGCCGTGGATTCTGCCGGCGTTCGGCCTGTTCATCGGCTTTGCCTCCGACTGGCTGGCCCTGCAGATGCTGTTTCACCCCAAGCGGCCGGTGAAGATCCTGGGCCTTACCTACCAGGGCCTGTTCCTCAGGCGCCAGCAGGAAGTCTCGCGTGACTACGCCCGGCTGGTCGCCGACCAGATCATCACGCCCGGCAACATCTGGCAGGGCATTCTCGAAGGCCCCGGCTCTGACAAGCTGTTCGCGCTGGTGCAGAAACATGTCGAGCGCATGGTCGACGAGCAGGCCGGCATTGCCAGGCCGCTGGTGGCCTTCGCCATCGGTTCGCGCCAGTACCAGCAGATGAAGAAGGCTGTCACCGAGAAGCTGGTCGAGACGCTGCCGCAGACCATGAAGCATGTCGAGGGCTACGCCGAAGGCGCGATGGACGTGCGCAACACCCTGATGGAACGCATGCAGAAGCTCTCGCCCGAAGAGTTCGAGGGCATGTTGCGGCCCGCGTTCAAGGAAGACGAGTGGTCGCTGATTGCGGTGGGTGCGGTGCTGGGTTTTCTGGTTGGCGAGTTGCAGACCTACATGCTGCTGCACTGAATTGGCAGGAGCCAAACATTCCTATCGACAACTAATGAGGAAACAGCTCAATGGAAGCCTTACTGTTGAACTCCGCCCTGATCCTTGGCGGCATTTATTTTGGAATTCGCAACATCCGATTCCTTCGGAATGAACGTGCGCTTCGAGATTACATGCAGACCAGCCCTAAAGCCGCAGCTTGGGTGCGTAAGTACGGCATTGAACGTGCAACTCAGATGGCTAGAGAAAAAACCGTTCCTCTAGGAATAGTCGTTGCAGTAACAATGCTGGGTTTAGGCGTTTGGAATCTTTTGAAGACCTACCTTTAAGGCCGTATTGCGATGCAAAAGCTGATGGCTAAAGCCCACCCTACGGTTGGTGTGCTTTCTTGAGTTTGTAGAGCGCTTCCAGCGCCTGCTTGGGTGTCAGTTCGTCGGGGTTGAGTGCATCCAGCAGCTTGAGCGCCTTCGATGGCGGCTCGGCAAACAGGTTGAGCTGTGGTTTGCTCGTGTTGTGGGTCGGAGCACGCGCGGGTTGCTGCTCAAGCTCGGCCAATATCATTCGGGCATTGTCGATGACGCTACGCGGCACGCCCGCGAGTGCGGCCACATGCAGGCCATAGCTGCGATTGGCCGGGCCTTCTCGCACGCTGTGCAGAAAGGCGAGGGTGTCTCCGGCCTCGGCGACTTCGAGATGCACATTGGCGACACCGGTCTGGGCGGCGGCGAGCGCCGTCAGCTCGAAATAGTGGGTCGCGAACAGGGTGAACGCCCGTACGCTGGTCAGCAGATGTTCTGCACAGGCGCGCGCCAGCGACAGGCCATCGTAGGTGCTGGTGCCGCGGCCGATCTCGTCCATCAGCACCAGCGAGCGGGCGGTGGCGTTGTGCAGGATGTTCGCGGTTTCGCTCATCTCCACCATGAAGGTCGATTGCCCGCCGGCCAGGTCATCGCCGGCACCGATGCGGGTGAAGATGCGGTCGATGGGACCGATCTCGGCGGCAGCGGCGGGCACGAAGCTGCCACAGTGGGCGAGCAGCACGATGAGTGCGACTTGCCGCATATAGGTACTCTTGCCGCCCATGTTGGGGCCGGTGATGACCAGCAGCCGGCGGCCGTCGGCCAGCACCGCATCGTTGGGCGTGAAAGGGCTTTCGAGCACCGACTCCACCACCGGATGGCGACCCTGCTGGATGTGGATGCCCGGTACATCACCCAGCACTGGCCGTACCAGATTCAATGCCTGGCTGCGTTCGGCAAAAGCGGCCAGCACATCGAGTTCGGCGAGTGCCGCTGCGCTGGCCTGAAGGGCAGGCAGATGGCTGGCGAGTTCGTCGAGCAGCACCTCGTAAAGCAGCTTCTCGCGGGCCAGCGCACGGTCGCGGGCGGACAGCACCTTGTCCTCGAAGCTCTTCAGTTCTTCGGTGATGTAGCGCTCGAAGTTTGTGAGCGTCTGCCGGCGCGTGTAATCGGCAGGGATTTTGGCCGTGTGGCTTTTGCCGACTTCGATATAGAAGCCATGCACGCGGTTGTAGGCCACCTTCAGGGTCTCGATGCCGCTGCGGGCGCGCTCTTTGGCTTCGAGGTCGAGCAGGTAGCTGTCGGCATTGGTCGAGAGGCCACGCAACTCATCGAGTGCGGCATCGAAGCCGCTGCGGAAGATGCCGCCATCACGGGCGAGCAGGGGCAGGGTGTCTGCGAGCGCATTGCTGAGGCGAGATGCCAGCGCCTCGTGGGTGCCGAGTTGCTGCGTGAGTGTTTTCAGCCGGGAGGTTTCGCTGCTGCTGAGTGCGGCTTGCAGCAAAGGCAGTGCCAGGAGCGTATCGCGCAGGCCGGCGAGATCGCGTGGCCGCGCACTGCGCAGCGCGATGCGGCCACAGATGCGTTCGAGATCGGCGATGTCCTTCAATGCCACCCGCAGGTTTTGCAGGCGCGTGGTCGCGCGGCTGTTGACGGGTGCGGTCAGTAATTCTTCGAGTGCATCAAACCGCGCATTGAGTGCTGCGCGATCACGCAGTGGTCGCACCAGCCAGGCGCGCAGCAGGCGGCTGCCCATGTGGGTGATGGCGCTATCCAACACGCTCGCCAGCGTCGGAGTGCTTTCACCGGCCAGCGTGCGATCTATTTCGAGATTGCGGCGGCTGGCAGCATCGAGGATGAGCGCCTCGTCGGTGGTCTCTACCGCAAGGCTGGTCACATGCGCGAGCTGCGCGCGCGCCGTTTCGTTGGCGTAGGCGAGCAGCGCACCTGCGGCACCGAGCGCAGCCGTCAGATCATCGGCACCGAAGCCGCGCAAATCCTTGGTGTGGAACTGCTCGATCAGCTTGCGTCGCGCCGTACTGACATCGAAATGCCAGGGCGGGCGACGCCGCGCCACCTTGCTGCCGATGAAGTCCAGGAGGGTGGAGGCGAGATCATCCGGCACCAGCAATTCGGTGGGGCGCACGCGCGCCAGCTCGCCGGCGAAGTCGCTGATCTTGGTGGTTTCCAGCACGCGAAAACGACCGGAGCCAAGATCGAGCCAGGCCAGGCCATAACAACCCTCCTGCATGCAGATCGCGGCCAGGCAGTTGGCGGTGCGTGGGTCAAGCAGCGCCTCGTCGGTCGCAGTGCCGGGCGTGACGATGCGGGCCACTTCGCGCCGCACCGGCCCCTTGTCCACGCCGACTTCGCCCACCTGCTCGACGATGGCAGCCGACTCGCCCCGCCGGATCAGCTTGCCGAGGTAGTTGTCGAGCTGGTGATAGGGTACGCCCGCCATTACCACCGGCTGGCCGTTTGACTCGCCGCGCTGGGTCAGCGTGATGCCGAGCAGCTTGGACGCTCGACGGGCATCGTCGTAGAACAGCTCGTAGAAATCGCCCATGCGGAACAGCACGAGCGTGTCCGGGAACTCCGCCTTGATCTTCAGGTACTGGGCCATCAGCGGGGTATGACCCGCCATCACCGTGCCCTTGCCACTCATGCGCCGCGCTTCAACAGATCCCGTGCGAGGGCCTGTGTCGCCACGGTGATTTCCTGCCCGCCCAGCATGCGTGCCACTTCCAGCGTGCGGGCCTCCTTTGCCAGCGGCAGCACGCGGGTGAAGGTCTGAGCGTCTTTCACCTCCTTCCAGATGCCGAAATGCTGCGCCCCATGCATGGCCACCTGGGCGAGATGGGTGACGCACAGTACCTGCCTGCGGGCGCCGAGAGCTTTCAGTTTCTGGCCGACGATATCCGCCACGGCGCCGCCGATGCCGGCATCGACTTCATCGAAAATCATGGTCGGTGCGCCGCTGTCGGTCGCGCCCACCACCTGGATGGCTAGCGACACCCGCGACAATTCACCGCCGCTCGCGACTTTGGCCAGCGCCCGCGGGGGCTGGCCCGGATTGGCCGAGAAATCGAAGCGCACCTCGTCTCCGCCGGATGTGCGCGGACGCTCGCCGTCAGCTGGCTCCACCGCCACCACTAGCTGCGCATTCGCCATGCCGAGCTGGCGGACGATGGCGCTGACCTGCTCGCCGTACTGCCGCGCCGTCTTCAGCCGCGCGGCAGTGAGTTTCTTAGACGCCTGCCGGTATTTGTCGAGGGCGGTTTCGCGTTCGCGTTCGAGCTGATTCAGACGCGCGCCGGCGTGTTCGAGGGCATCCAGTTCCGTCGCGAGTGCTGCCAGATGTCCGGGCAGGGCAGCGGCCTTGATGCGGTGTTTGCGGGCGAGGTCGTGCAGTGCGCCCAGGCGGCGTTCCAGCTCGGCGAGATGGGCGGGATCGAGGTCGAGCCGGTCGAGTTGCCGGGTGGCGACATCGGCCGCCTCGCGCACCAGTGCCTGTGCCTGTGCAGCCAGGTTTTCAGCTTCGGCAAAACCCTCGTGCAGCGGCACCAGACCGGCGAGCAGCGACGATACCGTAGACAGCTGGTCGTAGATCGCGCCGTCGCCGCCATACAGCAGCTCCTGGGCACGCGCACCGTCTTCCATCAGGCGGCCGGCATTGGCGAGGCGCCGGTGGTCGGCTTCCAGGCTGTCGATTTCACCCTCCTGCAACTGCAGGGCGCGCAGCTCCTGCACCTGATGACGCAGGTAGTCGATCTGCGCGGGGTCACGGCCAGCGGCGACCCTGGCCTCGGCAATCGCCCGGTCGGCGGCGAGCCAGCGGCCGGCAGCTTCGGCGACAGCGCCCAGCTCTGCGGCGTAGCCGCCAAAGCCGTCGAGCAGGCCGCGCTGGATTTCCGGCTTGAGCAGAGTCTGGCTCTCGTGCTGACCGAACAGGTCGACCAGATGCTCGCCGAGTTCTCTCAACGGCCCGGCGTTGGCGGCCTGGCCGTTGATGAAGGCGCGCGTGCGGCCCTCGGCCGTCACCACGCGGCGGATCAGGCAATGCGCAGGCTCGTCGGCATCGTCCAGTTCCTGCTGATCGAGCCAGGCTTGTGCGCCGGGGGCGTCGGCGAGATCAAACTCGGCACTGATCTCGGCCTTGTCACAACCTTGCCGTACCAGGGCGGGATCGGCACGGGTGCCCAGCACCAGGCCCAGCGCGTCGAGCAGGATCGACTTGCCGGCGCCCGTCTCGCCGGTAAGCACGGTGAAACCTGTGGAGAAATCGAGCGTGGCCTCGTCGATGATGGCGAGGTTCTTGATGTGCAGCGATTTGAGCATGGGGATTTAAGCGCGCTCGCTGTCGGCCGGTTTCGAAGGGCCGCGACCCCAGTGCAGCTTGTCGCGCAGCAGGCTGAAATACTGGTAGTTGCGCGGGTGGATCAGGCGCAGCGGGTGCGCGGCGCAGCAGACCTCGATGGTGTCTCCGGGCCGCAGCGGGCGGCTCACCTGGCCGTCGCAGGTGACGGTGGCCATGGCCGGCGCCGGTCCGCGCAGCACGATGCGCACGGTGGCGCTGGCAGGTACCACGATCGGGCGATCCGAGAGGGTGTGCGGGCAGATCGGCACCAGCGTCAGGGCCGAGACGCTGGGGTGGACGACCGGCCCGCCACCCGACAGGGCATAGGCGGTGGAACCGGTGGGCGAGGACACGATCATGCCGTCGGCCCGATGCTGGCTGATGAATTCGCTGCCCAGCCAGGTTTCGAAATCCAGCATGCGGATGTTGGCGAAGTTGCGCAGCACCACGTCGTTGACCGCCTGCTCGGTCGGCTCGACGCTGCCGTCGGCGCGGCGGATCACCATGTTCAGCAGCAGCCGGTCGTCGGCCACGCCATCGCCAGCCAGCACCGCCTGCAGTGCTTCGCGCATCTCGTCGGGCCGCACGTCCACCATGAAGCCGAGCCGGCCCTGGTTGACGCCGAGCAGTGGCACGCCAAAGCGCGCGAGGCTGCGGCCGGCGTCGAGCAGGGTGCCATCGCCGCCTACCACCACGATCAGCTGGCAGCGTTGCCCGAGTTGTTCACGCGCCACCGCGGGCAAGCCTTCGGCCATGGCGAGGCCAGAATGCAGGTCGTCCACCAGTACCTCGCAGCCCAGTTCCCGCAGCAGGCGGCACAGCACCACGACCGTGGGCAGGGCGGCGGGATCAGTGCGTTTGCCGATGACGCCGACGGTGTGGATGGGAGAGGACATGCGCGGAACTGTACACGGGGAAGGGCGGTTATCCCACTGTTCTAAGCACGTCCTTTGGCGGTGCAGGGTGGAAGCGCTATGCAAGCGTCCATCGTCCATCAGGTAGATTCCGCCCCCGGCGTCGAAAAGACGGCATCGCCGCCTTGACACGGTCGCAAACAGTTCCCACATTGCGTGTATGAATTCTCGCCTCGACCCGCGCGCCGCCGAGCTGCTGAAACTGCTGGTGGAACGCTACATCCAGGATGGCGAGCCGGTCGGTTCGCGCACCCTCGCGCGGGCGGCGGCGCTGGGCATCAGTCCGGCCACCATCCGCAACGTGATGGCCGATCTCGATCACCTGGGACTGGTCGCCAGCCCGCACACTTCGGCAGGCCGCATCCCCACCACCCGCGGCTATCGCTATTTCGTCGATCAGCTGCTCGCACCCGAGGCCCTGAGCGAAGTCGAGCGCACGCAGATTGCCGACGAACTCGCCCCCGGCTGGAGCGCACCAGACGATCTGGTACAGACCGCCAGCAAGCTGCTCAGCCAGCTGTCGCGCATGGCCGGAGTAGTGACGGTGCCCAAGCGCAACCTGTCGGTGCTGCGGCGCATCCAGTTCATGCCGCTGTCCGACAACCGCGTGCTGGTGATCCTCGTCGTCAACCAGCACGAGGTTCAGAACCGCGTCATCCATACCGCCCGCCCCTATGGTGCGGACGAGCTGGAGCGGTTCGCCAATGCCATCAACGAACACTTTGCCGGACGGGATCTGGTGAGTCTCAGGCGCGCGCTGGTGGATGAGGTCAACGCCGCGCAGGGCAGCGTCAACGTGATTTTGCGCGAGGCGGCAGCGATGGCCGATGCCGCGTTGAGCGGCGAGCCGAGACAGAGCGGCTACGTGATGGCGGGCGGTGCCAACCTGCTCGGCTTTCAGGACATGAGCGATCTCGGTCGCCTGCGTGGACTGTTCGATGCACTCGACCGCAAGCGCGATCTGCTGGGCTTATTCGACCAGTGCCTGGTTGCCGACGGTGTGCAGATCTACATCGGCGAGGAATCAGGCTATCGCGTGCTCGACGAATGCAGCGTGGTGAGCGCACCCTACACGGTGAACGGCCAGGTGGCTGGTGTGCTGGGGGTGATCGGCCCCACCCGCATGGCCTACAACCGCATCATTCCGCTGGTGGCCGAGACGGCACGGGCCTTGTCGCAGGGCTTGCAGGCGGAGGGCTAGGGCGATGGGGCAGTGGCGCGAAGCCACCAAAAGAAGATCGCCGCGAATGCCAGATCACCCAGCCCGCCCAGCATCAGCAGCAGCGAGGCATCGCCCGTGCGCCAGAGCATAAAGAACGCCGAGGCCGCGCTCATCTTGCCGATGGCACCCAGGGCCAGCAGTGTGCGGTCGATACGCACCAGCGCAAGCCAGGCATAGCTGGCGCCGAACAAGGCGACGAAGAGCGCGACCAGTGTGGTGTAGATCGGCGGTGCCGATGGCAGTGCAACCAGCTGGCCCAATGTAGTGGGCAGCGCGAACAACAAGGCGGCACCAAAGTTGAACAGGGCTGCGACCAGAAGCGCGCCACGCATCGGAATCTTCTTGCTCATGGGCTGCGTTTGCACTGTGCTCACAGTTGCGTCCACACCTGACGAAGACCAATCAAATGCACGACCCCCAAAACCAGGCAAATGGCCGAACTCCACATCCAGAACGTAGTGCTGTTGCCGGGGAAGTAGGGCATGAGCGCCATAAAGGCCACTCCGCGCAGCAGATAGATGCCAGTAATTGCACACAGCACCCAGCGCAGTAGAGGGAGCTTGCCGATGAGGCCCGCACCAGACAGTGCGTACAGCGACCACAGGGTAAGCACAGCCGCGATAAAGAGAGTGGCCACCGTGGGATACCAATGACCATCCGATGCCATCTGCGCCATCCGCTCACCCGCGCCCATCAAGCGATACCAGGGTGCACCGAACGCGATGCAGGCCAGATGCAACAGCGCCGCCAGCGCGCTGAGCGCGGCACCAGTAGTTAGAAACAGGTTAGGGCTGTTGCTCATCGTCATTCCGTGCAGCTTTGCTCCCGCGCTGAATACGGGCACCCATCTGGATACCTAACCATGCCATCGGCAGGTAACCGACCAGAAGGTCCAGAGCGATGAACCAGGCTGGGGCGGGGATCATGAAACTGGCTGCCACGCCACCGCAAAAAAAGAAGGCACCAATCACGTAAGCAAGGTGCGTTTTGTAGCTGGCTGCGATCAGGTATGCCGTAAGCGCGCCAGCCAGGGTGCCGAGTGCGTGCGCCAAGAACGGCATGATGAAATGCCTTGGTTCGAAAAGGTACATCGCCTGACCCAGGCTCTCGGCACTATTCACATCCACACCCAGAGGCGGCGGAATGAGCGAAGGGCTGAGCGTGATGAGCGCCATGTTGACGCCCGCGCCGATGACGATCCCCACGATGACAGCAAGTATGTTTCTCAGTAGCTTGGGCATGAGGGATTCTCCGAGTAACTGATTTCACCGTAAAAAATGCCGTAGCGAGGCGAAGACGAGGCGAAAATTCTTGGCGCAGTCTTCTTTTGAGAATTTTTTTCTCTTGCCTAACGTCCAAAAATCACTTGGGCGCCATGCGAATCGCACCATCGAGGCGAATCACCTCGCCGTTGAGCATCGGGTTTTCGATGATGGCCTGCGCCAGCTGGGCATATTCGGCTGGGCGCCCCAGGCGGGAGGGGAAGGGCACGGTGGCCTCCAGCGAGGCGCGGATGGCCGGCGACATGCCCGCCATCATCGCGGTCTCGAAGATGCCGGGCGCGATGGTCATCACCCGGATGCCGAAGCGGGCCAGTTCGCGCGCAATCGGCAGCGTCATGCCGACGATGCCGGCCTTGCTGGCGCTGTAGGCGGCCTGGCCAATCTGGCCATCGAAGGCGGCGACACTGGCGGTGTTGATGATCACCCCGCGCTCGCCCTCGGCGTTCGGTGCCTGCTTGGCCATCGCGTCAGCGGCCAGGCGCAGCAGGTTGAAGCTGCCGATTAGGTTGACCTGAATGACTCGGGTGAAGTTTTCCAGCGAGTGCGCGCCGTCCTTGCCGACCACCCGCTCGCCGGTGGCAATGCCCGCGCAGTTGATCACCCCCTGCAGGCTGCCGAACTCCTCGCAGGCCAGTTCCACTGCTGCCGCCGCATCGCGGTCAGAAGTGACGTTGACCTTGGTGAACACCGCGCGTGCGCCGAGTTCACTCGCAAGCGCCCGTCCCGCCGCTTCGTTGAGATCGGCAATCACCAGCTTGGCGCCGTGTGCCACCAACCGCCGCGCAGTGGCCTCGCCGAGGCCGGAGGCGCCGCCGGAGACGATGAAGGTGGAATCGGCAATCTGCATGGAAAGGCCCTGAGGAATATGGTCGTGAGTGACGTCCGGGAATTGTAGTGCAGCGATTCGGCAGCAAGCCGCACATCGCCTTCTCCAGCCATTGCCGGCACAAAAAAAGCCCCGCATCGCGGGGCTTTCAGTGGCAACTGAAAACGCTCAGAAATCCTTTTTCAGATTCAGGTACGGCATCTGTCCCGGCACCCAGTAGGACGAGTCGAAGCTGTTGGCGAACGCCGAGTAGGAGATCGGCGGATCCTTGTCGAACAGGTTCTGCACGCCAAGAGTCAGCTGGGTCTTGTAGGCGCGCAGGTTGTAGCCGGCCTGCAGATCGGTCTTCCAGGCGTAGCGGATGCGGTTCTTCGGTGCCGCCTCGCCCTGCGCGTTGACCGCGTCCGGATCGGAGCACAGACCCTGCTCCACCAGCGTCGGGGCAATGCCGTCGTCGCAGGATTCCTCGGTGCCCCAGATGATGCGGGTGTTGAGCGCACCGCTCCAGGCGCCGTTGCTCCATTGCAGCGAGGGGTTGATCTTCCAGCGCGGCAGCGGCACGCCGATGTCGTCGCTGCGGGTGCCCACGTAGCCGGTACGGGTGATGGTGCTGCCATCAGCACCCTGTACCGATTGCGCATAGCTGCTCAGGAAGGTGGCATTGGCGGCAATCTTGAACTTGCCGAGTGCGGCGAACAGCGTGTCCTTGGTTTGCAGGGCGTAGTTGAGCGAGAAGTCGACGCCGGCGGTTTCGGTGGAGGGGAAGTTCTGGAAGCTGTTGAGCACGCTCGCCAGCTGGCCATTGTTGGGGTTGCGCGAGACGAACTCGCAGTAGGCGCGGCCCGGAGTGCTGTAGCACTGGTCGAGGATAAACTGCGCACCGGGCGGGCTGATGAAGTTGTCGAGCTTGATGCGGAAGTAATCCACCGTCACGTCGAAACCGGTGATCCACTTGGGACTGAACACCATGCCTGCGGTCAGCGAGTGCGAGGTTTCGGATTTCAGGTTGGGGTTGCCGGTGAACGGCGAAAGGAACTGCACCACGGTCTGGACATAGGGAGCGACCTCGTCGTTATTGCAGTTGGTCTCCGCCGTGCTGCCCGCAGCCGGCGCGGCGCAGGGATCGGTGAGCGCCGGAAAACTGCCGGCATTGCTCAGGAACAGCTCGCCGGTATTGGGCGCGCGGAACGAAGTGGAGAAGGTGCTGCGCAGCAGCAGGTCATCCACCGGTTTGTAGCGCGCACCGAGCTTGCCAGTGGTGGCCTTGCCGAGATCACCGTAGTCGGAGACGCGCCCGGCCAGGCTCAGGCCCAGATCGCGGAACAGCGGCAGATCCCTGACCAGCGGGATGTCGAGCTCGACGAAGGCCTCCTTGGCGGTGACCGAGCCGGCGGTGGGGCTGGAAGTCAGGCCGCTGGTGGTGCCATTGCGCTGTTCCAGCGAGGGGTTGTCGGTGTACTTGCTGGTGCGGCGTTCCAAGCCCACGGCCACGCCGAGCGCGTCGGGCAGCAGGGCCACCGGGAAGCTGGTAGACAGATTCAGGTACAGATCGCTCTGCGACTGCCGAGTGTTGCTGTGGTCGTCGAACTGGATGTAGTCGAGCATCTCCCGGGTAACGGTGCCTTCGCCGCCGAGCAGGTTGAGCGGCACGCAGGGCGCTACGCAAAGCGGCACGTCGTCCGGAATGTTCTGGTCGGCGCGGCTGCCGAAGATATCGTTCTCGACATAGTTGCCGACGATGGCATTGCGGATGCGATCAACGCGGAAGCTGTTGAGCAGCGACTGCGACTGGCTGGTCACGCCATAGCTGTAGCCGAGTTCCCAGTCGACGGAATCGAGCGCGAACAGGCCGAAACTGCCCGAGAGACCAGCGCGGCCGAAGCGCGTCGGCACATTCTGTACCTGGATACGGGGATCGCCTTCGACGAAGCGACGCAGCACTGCGCCGCTGTAGAACAGCGCGCCGGCCGGCCCGCAGCCGATCTGGCCGGTGCCGGTGGGATCGGTGCCGGTACCCATGCAGGGGTCGATGTTGGTGCCGCCGGCGGGATCGGTCGTGCGGGTGACCAGACGGCCGATGTCCTGCGGCCCTTCGAGGCCAACGTTGCCGCGCGTCGGGTTGAAAGTGCTCGATGCGGGAATGAAGGTGGCCTGGTTGTAGGACTGCAGCGAGTTGGGCAGCAGACCGCCGATGATCGGTCCGATGTCGCCAATCGAGAACGGTTGCGGTGCCAGCTGCTGCCTAGACTGCCGCAGGCTGTAGAGGCCCTGGACGCTGAGGCGGATGGCATCGTTGAAAGCATGTTCCAGCGACAGGTAACCGTTGTAGCTGCGCAGCGGCGTGGTCAGATAGTTGGTGGTGGCGAAGTTGTAGGAATCGGTGGCACCCGAGTACGGGCGGTAGTCAGCGGGCGAATCGCCGCTGCTGCCCGCGACGCGGGTGATGTCGCAGAGGTTCACGCCCGGGGTATTGGCAGCGCCCGGCGGCAACATCACCATCGGGTTGGGGATGGTGGTGACGTTGCCACCTCCGGCCTCGGCGGGCAGGTCGATCGGGGTCTCGCTGTTGATCGCGCCCTCGGCGATCCCCGGTGCCAGGTTCGGGCAATTGGTGGTGCCGAAGTTCTGCGGCATCACGGTGGTCTGCGAGGCGACGAACAGCGCGCGGCCGTCCGGGGTGAAAGTGGATTGCCGGGTCGGACCGGCATTGATGCGCGGCACCCGCGACAGTCGGCGGTCCTTGGCGAAGATCGCTTTCTGGTCCTGGAAGCTGAAGGCGCCGAAGATCGAGGTGCTGCTGCCACCGAACAGTCCGTCAAAGCTGTTGCCGGCAGTGATCGTGTGCAACTGCTGCTGGCCGTCGCCCTGGGTGAACGCGCCGTACTGGGTCGACAGGTTCAGGCCGTTGAACTTCTTCTTGGTAATGATGTTGACGATGCCGGTGACGGCGTCCGATCCGTACACGGCCGAGGCGCCGTCCTGCAGCACGTCGATGCGCTCGACCAGTGCGAAGGGAATGGTGTTGAGATCCACCGAATTGGTGGAGAGGCTGCGCAGGCCGCTGATCCAGCGGTGGCCGTCGACCAGCACCAGCACGCGGTTGGAGCCCAGATTGCGCAGATCGACTTCGGTGGCACCGGTGCCGCCGTTGTTGATGGTGGTATTGAGCGACGAGCCTGCGGCGGGCAGGGTCTGCAGCACATCGCCGATGGTGGTCTGTCCGGTGCGGTCGAGATCCTTGCGGGTGAGCCGTACCACCGGTTGTTCACTCTCGGCATCGGCGCGCTTGATGCGCGAACCGGTGACCTGCACCGCCTCGAGCTTGGTCGCCTCGTTTTTCACTTCCGGCGGCGGCGCTTCGGCTGGCAGCGGCTCCACCGCGATGGTGCCTACCGCAGCGTCCTCCTGCGCCCTGGCGGCAAGCGAGAACAGCGAAACGGAAACCGCCAAGACCAGACCGCACCGACCCACTGCGCCATGGCGCAGACAAGGAATACGCATAGAACCACTCCCAAGATTGTGTATTGCGCTGCGTGCTTCTTGCACTTCAATGCCGCAGCTACGAAACCAGACTCAGCGCTTAACGCGGCAGGCCGTCTGCGGAGTACGCGGCAGCTGCACAATCGGCAGGCTTGACTTTGGTGCAGCTGAGCGATTCACGACGAAAGCCGCACTGCGGCTGCATTTCAGAATGTTGACGCTCGGCAAAGCCAGTTGCTATAAAGCTTTCCACCGCTGCCGTTCGCTGCAAGCCGCATTGCATCGAAGGCGGCGGTCTTCATTCCAAGCACTTCAACCAGCTGCTCGCTAGCCACTCCAAGAGGGGAACTCTTTCTCATGAACAAATCTGAACTCATCAATGCCATCGCCGACAAGGCCGAGCTTTCCAAGGCGGATGCCGGTCGTGCGCTCGACTCTTTCGTCGAGGTGCTGGCCAAGGCGCTCAAGAAGAACGACAAGGTCTCGCTCGTCGGTTTTGGTACCTTTGCGGTGCGCAAGCGCGCTGCCCGTACCGGCCGCAATCCGAAGACCGGTGAACCGCTGAAAATCGCCGCCAGCAAAAATCCTACGTTCAAGGCTGGTAAGGCGTTGAAGGATGCGATAAAGTAGCCGACTCGCTGGGACGCTTTCGGTTTAGCGCCCGTCGGTCGGTTGTCGTGTAGCGGGTGCTTAGCTCAGCTGGTAGAGCGTCGCCCTTACAAGGCGCAGGTCGGCGGTTCGAACCCGTCAGCACCCACCAAGTCGTTGCAGTTGCAAACCGTGTGGAGCGGTAGTTCAGTTGGTTAGAATAACGGCCTGTCACGCCGTGGGTCGCGGGTTCGAGTCCCGTCCGCTCCGCCATATCATCGAAAGGGCGCTCTGAAGAGCGCCTTTTTGCTTTGTATCTTTCCTAATCCCACAGTCCCGCGAGCAGCCATGCTTCAGATTATCCGCGACCGTATGAGTGGCCCCATCGTCTGGGCAATCATCGGGCTCATTGCTATTCCCTTTGCCTTTGTCGGCATCGACACTTTCCAGAACAGCGGTGCCGATCCGACGGTCGCCAAAGTCGGCGACCAGAAAATCACCAATGCCCAGCTCGAGGCCGCCTACCAGCAGCGTCTGCAGCGCCTGCAGCAGATGATGGGTGAAAACTTTCGCTCCGACATGATCGAACCCACACGTTTCCGTGAAGGCGTTCTGCAGGAGATGGTGCAGGAAACCGCGCTGCAGCAGCATGCGCGCAAAGTGGGTTACACCGCCTCCGACGCCAGCATTCTGGATGCCATCCGCGCGATCCCGGCTTTTCAGAAGGACGGCCAGTTTTCCAGCGAGCAATATCGCGCGACACTGGCCGCCAACGGACAAAGTCCTGATGGTTTCGAGCGGCAGCTGCGCGAAGGCCTGAGCATCGACCAGATCCGCGACGGCGTGCTGGCGAGTGCTTTCGTCACCCCCGCGGAAGCCGCTGCTGCCTGGCGTCTGGCACGCCAGGAACGGGTATTCAGCAGCACGCTGTTCAAGGCCGCCGACTACGAGGCGGAGATCGTGGTGACCGATGCAGACATTGCCAAGCGATTCGCGGAACAGGGGGATCGTTACAAGGCACCCGAGCGGATCAGGCTCAAGGTGGTCGAACTCGATCTGGCCAAGCTGCCGGAAGCGCCGGCCCCTGAAACGGCAGTGCTGAAGGCACTCTACGACGCTGACAGCAATGCCTTCGCAAGCGCGGAAGAACGCCGTGCGCGCCACATCCTGATCAGCTTCGGGGCAGACAAGGCCGCCGCGCTGAATAAGGCAGAGGAAATCAGGGCCAAGCTGGAAGCGAAAAGTGATTTCGCCGCATTGGCCAGGGAGTTTTCCGACGATCCGGGCTCTAAGGCCAGTGGTGGCAGCCTCGGCTGGGTGCGCAAGGGGCTGATGACGCCGAAGTTCGAACAGGCCCTGTTCGCGCTCGACAAGAACGAGGTTTCCAAACCGGTGGAAACTGAGTTTGGCTGGCACCTCATCCAGCTCGAAGAGGTCAAGCCGGCAGTCGTCAAGGCTTTCGATGAGCCGACAGTGCAGGCGGAGCTGCTCGGCCGGTATCGCAAGCGCGACCTTGAAAAGCGATTCCAGGAGCTGACCGAAAAAATCGAACAGCTTGCATTCGAGAATGCGGCCTCGCTCGATCCGGTGGCGCAGGCTGTAGGTGCCACCGTCGAAACTACCGACTGGTTCACCCGGAACAACGGCAGCGGCCTCACCGCCAATCAAGCCGTCATCCAGGCTGCGTTCTCGCAGGAAGTGTTGCAGGACAACGAGAACAGCAAGCCGCTCGCGATCGGCGAGAACCGGGTGGCGGTGGTACGCAAGGCTGAATATGAAGCGGCGCGCGCGCGCACGCTGCTTGAAGTGCGCGAGCAGATCCGGGCCGAGCTGAAAACCGCAGGGGCGCTGGAGAAGGCCAAGTCCGAAGCTGCCGTGCTGATCAAGGCGGTGGAAGGTGGTACGCCGCTGGCCAGCGCCAGCAACCGGGCCGTCAGCGCCCCGGCAGCCTTCCGCCGGGATGCGCAGGGCACCGAACGCGGCCTGCTGGATGTCGCCTTCCGGTTGCCGCGCCCGGCAGCTGGCAAGGTCAGCGTCGGCAAGGCCGAGCTCCCCAACGGCGAGATTGCCGTGATTGCCCTGACCGAAGTCAAGGACGCCACGCCGGAAACCGACGACAGCGCCTTCAAGCAGCAGACCAACCAACTCAAGGACGCGCTGGCCGGTGCCGAATTCGCGAGCTTCCGCAGCGATCTCGAAGGCCGTCTGGGTGTCGATCGCAAGCCGCTGCCCGCGGCTGACCTGCCTGCGACGGCTCCGTAGGGAAGCTGGCACATGAACCTGCCGCTGCATTGGCGCATGCTGATCGCGCTGGTGGCTGCGGTTGCGGTCGGCAGCCTGTTCGGCGACTCGGCGCTGCTGCTGAAAATCTGCGGCATGATCGGCACGCTGTTTCTCAACGCCCTGAAAATGCTGATCGTGCCGCTGATTCTGGCCGCGCTCATCAATGGCCTGATCGGCGGAGCGGAGCAGGGCGGCCTGGGCCGCCTCGGCGCGCTGACTTTTGGTTTCTACGTCGGCACCGGCCTGCTGGCCATTCTCACCGGTCTGGCGTGGGCCAACCTGCTGACTCCCGGCATCATCAATGGCCTGCCCGCGGCGCCCTTGCTGGGCCTGTCCGGCGACGCCAATGCCGTCATTTCCCAGGTGCAGGAAAAAGGCGCGCAGGATCTGTGGGCGGTGCTGGTTCGCATGGTCCCCACCAACCCGGTTGAGGCCGCGGCCAAGGGCGACATGCTGGGTCTGGTCACTTTCGGCATGTTGTTCGGCTGGGCGCTGTCACAGCTGCCGGGCAATCTGCGGGACTCGCACGCGGCGTTCTGGAAAGGCGTCTATGAAGCCATGATCCGCATCACCGCCTTGGTGATGAAAGCCGCCCCGCTCGGCGTGTTTGCCATCGTCACCGGCACGGTCGCGAAAACCGGCATGGCGGCGCTGCAACCACTGGCGGTGTTCATGGCGGCGGTGGTGCTGGGGCTGCTCACCCATGCCTTCATCGTGCTGCCGCTGGTGCTTAAACTGGTTGCGCGGGTGCCGGCATTCGCGCTGCATCGCGCGATGGCCCCGGCGCTGCTCACCGCGTTCTCGACCTCGTCGTCGAATGCGACCCTGCCGCTGACGATGGACTGCATCGAGAACAAGGCCAAGGTGCCGCGCCGGGTCTCGGGTTTCGTGCTGCCGATCGGGGCCAACGTCAACACCGACGGTTCGGCGCTGTACGAATGCGTCGCGGCGATCTTCATCGCCCAGGCATACGGGCTCGAGTTGAGTTTCGGCGCGCAGTTCACGGTGGTAGCACTGGCACTGGTCACCGCAGTGGGGGTTGCCGGCATCCCCTCGGCCAGTCTGGTTGCCATCGCCGTCATCCTCTCCGCAATCGGGCTGCCGCTCGAAGGCGTGGGCCTGATTCTCGCGGTCGACCGGATACTCGACATGTGCCGAACCGCACTCAATGTGCTGGGCGACTCCGCCGCCACCGTCACCGTCGCGCGGCTGTCAGGCGAGGATGGCGTGCTGGAACAGCCCGCTCTGAAGCATCGGGCTGTCGACGACTGATACTACTTGCCGTCGTCGCCCATGCTCATGCCCATAATGTTGAAACCGGCGTCGACGTAGACGATCTCGCCGGTGATGCCGGAGGCCAGATCGGAGGACAGGAATGCTGCGGTGTTGCCGACTTCCTCGATGGTGACATTGCGCTTCAGCGCACTCGCCTTCTCGGCAGCACCAAGCATCCCGCGGAAGCCCTTGATGCCTGCGGCAGCCAGCGTCTTGATCGGTCCTGCGGAAATGCCGTTGACGCGAATGCCCTCCGCTCCCAGTTCCGCCGCCATGAAGCGGACATTGGCTTCCAGCGACGCTTTGGCCGGGCCCATGACGTTGTACATCGGCATCGCCCGCATGGCGCCCAGATAGGTGAGCGTCAGCAGGCTGGCGCCGCGGCCCTGCATGAGCGGACGCGCCGCCTTGCCGAGGGCGGCAAAGGAATAGGCACTGATGTCGTGCGCCAGCGCAAAGCCCTCGCGCGTCACGCTTTCGAGGTAGCCCCCTTGCAGCAGCTCACGGGGCGCGAAGCCGATGGAATGGATGACGATGTCGATACCGCCCCAGGCGTCTTTCAGGGCAGCGAATACGGTGTCGATCTCGGCATCGCGGGTCACATCCATCGGCAGCACCAGCGTGCTGCCCACCGAGTGCGCGAGGTCTTCCACGCGCGGCTTCAGCTTGTCGCCCTGGTAGGTGAAGGCCAGCTCCGCACCCTCGCGCGCAAAGGCCTCGGTGATGCCGGTGGCAATCGAGCGTTCACTGGCGACGCCGGTGATCAGTGCTTTTTTGCCGGTGAGAAAACCCATGTGTAGCTCCTTGAGATGTTTCCCTTTTCTGTTGGCTGAAAAGGTTGCGGCCTGCACGGGGCGAGCGCAACGCGGCTCGCCGCCGGCCTCTCACCCCAATACGGGCGAGAGCTGAAAGGGTTCACTTCGGCGGCGCGAAGCGGATCGGAAAATTGGGATAGGTGAAGGCTGGCACGTCCTTGGGGCCGAAGTCGAGCAGCAGCACCCTGGCCAGCACCTTGCGTTCCAGTTCCGGATCGCCGAGTTCACTGGAGACGATGCTGGCGTCGGTGACCTTGCCGGACGAGGCGATGGTGAGGCTCAGCACGACCTTGCCGGAGAGCCCGGGGTTCTCGCGCAGCGAGCGGATGTACATGGCATTGAACGAACCCTGCGCGCGGTCGAAAGTCAGCTGGATCTCGTCCAGCGAACGACCGGTCTTGCCCTTGGTGCCGCCTTCTCCCGCCTTGCTGGTGTCGCGGCCGAATCCCACCGGGCTGTCGATGGTAGTGGTGCGGCGCTTGCCCAGCCCCTGACCGCTCTGGGTGCGGCTGACCCCCGCAGTGCCGGCACCACCAATGCCGCTGGAGCCGGACGCTGCTGCCGCCAGTGCGGCCGAGTCGCCACCGCCACTGGCCGAACCGGCATTGCTGGCCGCGCCTTTAGAGGAGAGCACATTCGGCGACAGCGAATCGCTGCTCAGGGCATCGCCCTTGTTGCGCATGTCGCTGAGCTGGTCGGCAAAGGCCAGCACGCCGCTGCGCTTGGCCACTTCGCGGGCGGTCTCGACGGGCGTCGGGGTCGGTTCAACGACCGTCGGCCGTTTCACATCGACCGGCTTCTCAGTGACTTTCGGAGCGGACTCCTGGGGTTGCTCCTTGGAGTCTTCCTTGGCCGGGGCAGGCTCCTCGATGACTTCCGCCTTCACCGCTTCCGGTGCCGGCAGCAGTTCCACGGTAGCCGGTGCCAGATAGGTGCCGCCGCCGGCCTTCTGGCCTTCCACCGCGTAGATCGCACTGAGAATGGCGACCAGCAGAAACGGCACCGCAATGACCAGCAACAATCTGCGGAACCGCCGGTCGGCATCTTCGGCAAACTCGTAACCGTCCCAGCGGATGGTCATCGCGCCACTCATCACCGCGTTCATCGGCCACCCCGCTTGCCGGCGTGGGCGACCGAGATGGCGATGCGGGCGAACTTCAACTCGCCACAGGTCGCCAGCACTTTCTTCAGCACGGCGTAAGGGATGTCGCGGTCGGCCATGATGTTGACCTCGCCGCGGGTGGTGGCCCCCAGGTCGTCGGTGCCACGTACCGACATCAGGGTGACCTTGAGCAGCTCGGCCCGCAATTGCGGCAGCGGCTTGTCAGGCGCTGCGGCCACTGCCTCGTCCAGCGTCATCACCTGCACGCCCTGGATCAGCACGGCTTGCTTGGTGACCATGATGATCGGCGCTTCGTTCGGCGTATCGAGTGACAGCGAGGTGGGCAGCGTCAGCTCACGTGGACTGCGCATGTTGTCGATGCTGCTGGTGGTCACCAGCAGGAAGAACACCAGTACCATGAACACATCGATCATCGGCACCAGATTCAGCGACACCACGCCGGGCTTGCGCGAGTTGCGCCGGATCAGGCGCTTGGCGCGCAGCGTCAGGTGCGCGCTCATGGCGTGGCTCCCGGCATGGCGGCAGGTTCTGCGCTGGGCGCCAGCGCAAGCGCCGGCGCGTCGCCGAGCGCGATATTGGGGAATAGTGCTCTCAGCGTGCGCCCGCCATTGGTGGGCGTGATGCGCACCGCGTCCATGGTCTGCACCAGCGTGTCGTGGGTGGTGGCGGGTTCAACCAGCAGGATGATGCTGTTCTCGTCGGCGCGCTTGTCCTTGACCAGCAGCAGCTCCTCGCTGAGGGCTCGGTAGTCGTAGCCCTCTTCGGCGGAGCCGTAGCGGCCGAGTTCGGTGCTGCCTTCGGTGAGTACCAGACCGCTGCTGCGCACGGTGACGATCAGCGGCAGCCGGTTGGGGTCAGGTTTGCTTATCTTATTTTCGTCCGGCAGGTTGATGCCCAGGATCGACACGCCGGTGGAGTTCACCAGCAGGAAGAAAACCAGCACCACCAGAATATCGATCATCGGCACCAGGTTGAGCTCGCCAACCTGCTGCTTGCGACGGTCGCGGCGCAGCACCGTGCGCGCCTTGCGGGTAAGTCCATGCATCGTCGTTTCTTCTCGTCCCTGGGGGACAGCTTAGTTTTTCAGACCGAGGGCGTTCAGGAACTTCAGCGCCGCCATCTCTAGGTTGTCGATCAGGTCGTTGGTCTGCGAGGACAGCACCGCGTGCAGGATCAGCATCGGCACGGCGACACCGATGCCGAAGGCGGTGCAGTTCATCGCCTCGGACACGGCCTTTGACAGCAGGTCGGCCTTCTCAGCCGGATTGACGTTGGATACCGCCGCGAAGCCGTTGATGAGACCGACGACCGTGCCGAGCAGGCCCAGCAGGGTCGAGGCGTAGGCGAACGTGGCGAGATAATGGGTACGGCGTTCGAGCAGGGGCGTGACTTCCATCAGGCTCTCCTCCATCGACATCTCCACCTCGTCGCGCCGGCTGCTGCTGCGCGAGCGGGCGATGCCATGACCAAAAATGCGCCCGATGGGAGAATCCGAGGCCATCGCGGCCCCCTCGGCGGCAGCCAGATCGCCACGGTTGACCAGAGGGATCAGCTCCGACCAGAGGCGGCGATTTTCGCCTTTGGCTCTGGTCAGGTAGATCATCCGCTCGATGGCGATGGCCAGACCGATGACGGCCACCGCGAGAATGGGATACATAAAATGGCCGCCAGCCTGGAAAAAGTGGGCAATCGTGGCGAAGGGGTTCATCGTGTTTCCTCGTTGAGCGTGTTGCGTGGTTTGAAAGGGCAGTGCAGCAGACGGCAGGGACTATTTTGCTTTGGGTGCGGCGCCGCCACTGCGGGCACGCAGATGGGCGGTGATGGTGTTGTAGTACTCGATCTGGCGGCGGAACACGTCGGCGTCGATCGGCAGCAGCTGTTCCTCCAGGAACCGTGCCGGACGATCCAGTTCGGCTTCCGGTGACTCATCGCGCCAGGGTGAGATGTAGAGACCGATCGGAGATTCGCGGTCGCCGACCACGGTGATGCCGGCATCGTCGGTCTTCACTGCGGGCTCCTCGGCAGCGGCAGGCGCCTGTGCCAGGGCGGCCAGTGGCAGCGCGACCAGTGCGAGCAGAGACAACGGGGGCAGGAGATAGCGTTTCATGTCTTCGGCAGGGCAGGCTTGGCAGCGGCGGGCGCAGGCGCTGCTGCGGCTTGGGTGGCCTCGATCGCCTTGATCCAGGCGGCCACTTTCAGCTCCCGATTGTTGGTCATGCGCTGGTAGTCGCGATAACGGCCCAGGGCTTCGGCGGGCCGCTTCAGATAGAGGTCGTTGAGGATGGCGAGATTGAGCACCACGGCGGCGTTGTCGGGATTGATGGTCAGCGACTGCTGGTAGGCCTGTTCCGCCCGCCCGTAGTCCTTGGCCTCCCGATAGAGGATCCCCAGCCAGTTGTAGGCGATGGCGTTGCGCGGATTGGCGGCGACGGCGCGTGAGAAATTACCGACGGCCGCCGCGCGCGCCTTGGTCTTGGTGTCGAGAATGGCGAGATTGGTCAGCGGGCCGGAGAACTCCGGATGATTCTTTGCCAGCAGCTCGAATCCGGCGCGGGCTTCAGGAAACTTCTTGGCCTTGAGTGCCGCCAGTGCTTCCTCGAACTGCGCACCGGGATCCTTCTCCACCACGGCGACTGCCGGCGCCTTGTCTGTCGACGCAGCCGCAGCCGCAGGTGTCGGGCGGTCGGGCTTCACTGCCTGCGTGCCGGCGCAGCCGGCGAGAACGAAGGCCGCAAGCAGCTGGCAGAGCGTCTTACTTGAGCGTGTCATAGCTGTCTCCTCCCACTTCGCGCTTGCCATATTTTGCAGGTGACAGCACGCCCAGCGCCGTCACGCTTCTGGCAATCGAATCATCGTAAAAGCCCTGGCCGACCCGCTTCAGATTGCCCTCGTGGGCGGCAATCGCCTTGTCCTCGAAAGGCAGGGCCTGTTCTTCCAGCAGGATGTTGTATTGCTCGATTTCCTCGGCGCTCAGCTTGCGTGGGCGCTCGGAGTCGATCAGCGCCTTGGCGAAGGACTGGTACACCGCACCCAACTCATAGGTCGCCGCCGTGGTGATATCGGCGTAGCCATAGGCAGCCGCTTTTTCCAACGACTGGATGGCAGCCTCCACCGCGCTCTTGCGCTGCGGCAGACTGGCCTCGATGGGTGCGCTAAGACGGATGCGCGCGGCGTCCTGGGCATTGATGCGGCCTACGTCGAGCGCAGCCTGCGCGGCCAGCGATCTGCTGCGCTCGGTGCGGTTGCGGCCAGCGGCCTCGTCGGCAGCGATCAGTTCGCGCAGCCAGAACAGATAACGGTAGCCGTCGCCTTGCGCCTGGTAGATCTCGGCGATGCGGCGGCGGGCGTCGATGGCGCGATCCAGTGGTACCGGGAAGGCCCCGACGTAGAACTCGTAGGCCTTGACGGCATCCGGCAACTTGCCGGCGTCGTCGAACAACTTGGCCGCCTGCCAGGCTGCATCCTGACGCACTTCGGCAGTCTCGCTGCTGCGCGAAGCAATCCGACGGTAGGCGTCGGCTGCCTGGAAAGGCTTGTTGTCCTTGACGTAGGCAATGGCGAGCTTCTTGTCGACGTCGGTGAGCAGCGGGCTGTTCGGATAGCGGCTGCGGAAGCCCTCCAGCACCGTGGTGGCCTCACCCCATGCCGACAGGCCGATGAGTGCCGCGCCGGCATCGTAGTCGGCAGTCTGGCGAATCGCGGCTTCCGGCGTGACGCGACCGACGCGCAGGAAACCATCGGCTGCGGCGCGTAGATTGCCTTCTGCACGCGCGGCTTCCGCCTGCTTGTAGATCGATGCCGCCAGCTGCTCGATGACCTGCGTGCGTTCGGGATCGCCCGCCGGTGTCAGTTTCAGCAGATCGGCATAGGCGGCTTCGGCGCGGACAAAATCACCCTGGGCGAAATAGCTGTCACCCAGCACCCCCTGCACGATGCGCCGCTGGTCGGGCGTCGGCGCCGGGCTGTAAGTCAGCACCCGCTGGGCAACAGTCACCGCCTGCGGGTCCTTGAGTTCGTACAGATCCTGTGCGGCACGCGTCAGGGCCGTCACCGCCTGTGGATGGGTGGGGAAATTATCGGCAAGCTTGATGCTGGCCTCGATGGCCTGCTTGAGGGCAGGTGCCCGGCCTGCAGCCGGCTGCTGCTCGGCATTCTTGTGATAGGCCAGCACGGCGGCGTAACCGGCATCCAGCGAGCGCGGGTGCATGTTGTAGCTGTAGGCGGTCTTGCTGAACTCGTTGCCGGCAGCCAGCGGCTGGCCACCGTCCTCCAGGGTTTCGGCCAGCAGATAATTGATCTCGGCCGCTTTCAGGTCCTGAGGATAGATTTCCAGAATCCGTCGATACCAACCCGCCGAAGCCAGAAAGGCAGCGCGGACCGCGGCCTGATCGACCTGCGGCACTTTCGCACTCTGCTGCGCCAGCGCCTGATAATGCTTGGCCAAGTCCTCGAGATGGCCGCGCAGCGCGGTCATCACTTCCGGGCTGGCGGCAGCGCCGGCCCAGTACGGTGCGTTGGGTGCGTAGCTGTTGACGTAGCGTTCTTTCTCGCGCACCACGAAGTCATTGAAGCCGCCGTCGAGGTACGAGGCAATGACGCGGGTCTGGAACTGCGGCGACGCAGGGTGCTGCGGATGCCTTTCGATGAAGGCGGCGAATGCCCCTGCCGCATCGGTGAAGCGGCGTTTTTCCAGCAGCGCCTCACCGAGCGCGTTGTAGACCAGAGGATAGAAACGCGGCTCCGGATGGCTGGCGAAGTACTGGTTGGCGGCAGGCCCGCCGCCCTGGATGGCGAAGATCAGGCTGGTGACCCGCAGTGAATCGGTGGCGAGATCGGCCTTGGCCTTCTCCACGGCCTTGAGGGCGGCGTCGACATCCTTCAGCTCGCCTGGCGGCAGTTCGCGATCGAGAATTGCAAAAAACACCGGCAGCGCGTCCTCGAAGCGCGATTGCTTGAACAAGGACCAGCCGTATTTGTACTGGGCGGGCTCGAAGAACGGCGTGGCGCCAGCGAGCTCCATCACATGGCGGTATTCGCGCTCGGCTTCAGCATAGTTGGCGAGGCGGAACAGCAGTTCGGCGCGGCGGAAATGCGCATCGCCGTTGAGTCTGGAATTGGGGAACTGGGTGGTCAGTGTGGTCAGTGTCTCGATCGATTTTTCCGGCTTGCCGCTGTTCTGGTAGGCACGGGCCAGCTGGTAGAGCACGCGATCGTTGCGGACATCATCTGGCGATTCTTTCAGCAGTTGCTGGTAGGTCAGTATGGAATCGGCCAGCAGCTTGTCGCTGCTCTCGCCGCCGCCGCTGGCATCGTCGGTCTGCACCTGCAGGTCGGCAACCCGGCGCATGGCCTCCTGGCGGGTGGCGTCGTCGGGTGCCAGCTCCAGGATGGCCCGGTAGTTTTCCAGTGCTTTTTCGGGATCCGGTGCAACCGGGTCCGAACGGATGATCGCCAGCTTGTTCTGGTCAGGCTGTTTCTGCCGGGCGAGCGTGCGGATTTCCGGACTCTTGTCTTCCGGACGCAGGTTGGATTTGCTGCAAGCCACCAGGGTTGCGGCAATCAGCAGGACCGACGGCAGCAACTGGCGGGGTGACAGACTCGGCATCACCGGCCTCCTTTCTGGCTGACGCGATCTTCATAGATGCGGGCGAGCGCGAAGCGCGCCTCGACCAGGTACTTCTCGATCTGCTTCTTCTGTCCTGCCAGCTCGCGCAGGGCGATCTCCTTCAGCACTTCCGCCTGCGCCGCTCCGGCAGTGGCGACTCTGGGCCGCAGCTGCGTGAGCTGTGCCTGCAGGTCAGCCGACCGCTCGCGGGCCCCGTTGAACCTGGGTGGCGCAGCCGCCAGCCGAAGCTGCAGCGGGCGCAGCGGTGCAGCTGGCATCGGTGCGGAGTAGGGCGCAGTGAGCTGCACGTCGGCACGCAGCTTCAGTTTGAACTTCGGCTTCTGGGGGGCACGTCCGGCTCTGGCGCGCGCCAGCTGCAACTGCACATTGCTGTTGTCGACGGGGCGGCTGGCATAGAGCGTATCCAGTTGATCGGCGCGCATCTTGACGCTGTCGAGATTGCGGGAGAGGAAACGGATGTCACGATAATTCTTCAGCGCCTCCTGATAGCGGTTCTGCGCGATCACGCTCTGCAGGTAGAAGGTTTCTGAGGCATCCGGCAGATCGCGCAGACGCCATTTCCAGCCGGCTTCGGAGTCGATGTCACGGCGGACGATGGTTTCCACCATGCGGCCTTCCTTGATGAACTGGCTGGAGGCGTCGATGCGCTTGCGGCTCTCCTCGAGCAGGCTCACGGCCTTCTCGTAGAACTGCTGGGCTTCGATGTGGGCGCCCACGCGGTCGAGTGCGAAAGGGATCGCCAGCATGCCCTCCTGCACCGCGGGATCCATCGGGTCGCGGTTGATGAGTTCAGCCCAAGGCACCAGCGCGCGACGCAGGTTGAGTTCCTGGCCCCTCTCGATCTTGTCGATCTTGAAGTTGCGCAGGCCGGCATTCTTGTAGGCGTCCTGCTGCAGCCGCGCCGGATTCAGCAGGATACCCAGCGTGGCCAGCGAAGCCAGCGGATTTGCCTCCACGGGGGTGTCACCGATATCGGCCTTTTTCTGTTTTTCGCCTTCCGGGGCCAACTCCGACCAGCCCATGCCGAGCAGTGCCCGGTTGGAAAAAGGGCCCTCCACCCGCACGCGGGCCAGCACCGGCTTGGCGGTACCGCCCTGTTCCTTCTGCAGGAAGTGATAACCCAGCGTCAGGTTTGCCTTGTCGCGCAAGGCATAGGACTCGGTGTCCCTGGGTGTCGCGCGGCCGATTTTGTCGAGAATGGTCTCGCCTTCGGCAGCGCGATTGGTATTGATCAGCGCGACAGCGAGGTTGTAGCGGGTGAAGGCGGACTGCTTGTCGCCGTTTTTCATTTCGGTGAGCACTTCCACGGCATCGCCATAGCGGCCCTGCGCCATCAGCGTGCGCGACAGCAGGTCCTGCCATTGCAAGGACAGCGGGTCCGGCAGTTTTTCGCGCATCCGCATCATCGAGTTGGTCGATTCGGACAGGAAGCCGCGCGAGTAGAGAAACTCCGACAGCTGGATGCGGGCGCGGCCCAATGTCAGGAGGTCGGTGGTGGTTGCCGCTTGCTCGCGAAATAGCGCCTCGGCGCGGGCGCGCATGCCGAAAGCCAGATAGCTCTCGGCCAGCCGAGAGGTGTAGTCGGCCGGCAATTTCTGGGCAGTGCTGCCGGGGTTCAGCGCCAGCAGTCCGGCTGCGGCGGAAAAATAGCGTTCATCGGCGTTGAGAAAACCGGCTGCGCGCAGGTGCGGGTCATCCTTGCTGCCGCGCTTGTAGCCTTTCAGCGTCAGCAGTTTGCCGCCCTTGCCAAAACGCAACTCGATCTCAGCCTCGAGCTCGCCTTTCACGAAGGTGGCCTCGAAAGTCTCGGTGAGCGTCGCTGCTGCGTTGACTGCCTCGATCGGCCGGCCTTTGAACTGCACGCGCACGCGGTGGGTGCCGGCTGCGACATTGGCCCTCAACACCCGATGCAGACCCTGCTTGAGCAGACTGCGGGCTTCCTGTTCGCTATACGAGTATTGGACCGGCGCCGCATCGTCGATGCTGACGGTGGCTTCGTTCAGGAATGCGGCGTTGTTGTCGATGCTGCCCACATACACCGACAGCGCGCTGTATTCGGGGAAGGAAAAATCATCTTCCAGCCGCTGCAGCTCGACATTGAGTGCGAGCGATTCTTCCTTCAGACCCTGGGTTGCTGCATCCAGTGCGATGGCCTCGGCTGTTGGCTGTGGTGGCTCGGCCGACCAGGCCGTGCCTGCACAGAGCAGGGCGACAGTCAAAACCCAGGTGGGCCGCGTGAGCCATTGAATGGCAGTCGGTCTGAAGAGCATGAACGGCTTGGGCTTGAGTTGCGGTGGAGCGGGTGGCGAATATAACAAATGAATTCTGAGCGTCAGCCGCATCGCGATGGCTTGCATTCAGCGAGTTGGAGTGTCTGCCCGGGCTGGAGTTCAGTGACACTGGCATCAGGGTTCATCCGCCTGAGCGCTGCCAAGCTGAGTCGGTGTCGTCGGGCGATTTCATCCAGCGTGTCGCCCCGGCGCACCCGATAGCGGTGTATTTGCAAGGCCGCGGCTCCAGATCTGTCGATCACTCCGATCTGCAAGTCCCAATGCAGGCGTGCGGAGAGTCCCGGAAACGCTGATCCGCCATGCGGGGAGGGCTGTCGCAAGGCGCTCAGCTGCGCGCGCAGCGCCATCGCCTCGGCAGGCGGCAGCAGCAAGGTCGGCGAGGCGGTGGGGGCGTTGCTGCTGCTCAGGGCGGGATTGAAGCTGCGCAATACCTCTGGGTTCAGGCCGGCGGCCAGCGCCGCGAGATGCAGGGGAGTGTCTGCGTCCAGTGCAACCAGTTCGGCGACGCCCGATTCGGCGATCAGCGGTAGCGATACGCCGTACCGGCGGGGCTCGCGAACCAGCGCGGCAATCGCCAGCAGGCGTGGCACATAGTCGCTGGTCACCGGGGCCAGCGGCAGCCGCCAGAAATTGCGCGATCCTGCCTGCCTGATCGCCCGCTTCAGGCGCACGCCGCCGGTGTTGTAGGCGGCCAGCGCCAGTGGCCAGTCACGGTATTCGCGGTGCAACTCGGCCAACAGGTCCAGCGCCACCGTGGTGGAGGCCACGGGGTCGCGACGGGCGTTGTAATTGAGGGCGTCCCTGAGACCGTAGGCGGCGCCGGTTTTCGGAATGAACTGCCAGAGTCCATGTGCAGCGGATGCCGATACCGCATGCGGATTCCAGCTGCTCTCTACCGCCGGCAACAGGGCAAGCTCAGTGGGCAGCCGGCGCTGTTCGGCAGCGTCCAGCACAAACCACAGGAACGGTTCGGCACGCGCCAGCATGGCGGTGAAATATTCCGGATTGCTCCGGTAATGAGTGATGAATCGCTGCACCTCCGGCCGCTGCTCGCCGCCCAGCTGCATGCCGGCCACCAGCCGCGGCCAGATGCTGCGCGCAGACGGCTGCCCGCCCTCGACAGCAGCCAAGGGATTGGCGTAAGCCACTGTGCCTCGAACCGACAGTGCCGCAAGCAGCGCACCGATCAACAGTTGCCTCATGCCGCGCGGAAGCCGTCTTTGGCGCGCCGCAAGGCGCCGAACACCGTGTCTGCGGCCGCACCGCGCAGGCCGACGGCTTCGGCGATACCGGTTTCGGTACAGCGCAGGAAGGGGTTGTGGCGCCGCTCCCAGCCGATGCTGGAGGGCAGCGTGCGGCCACCCGCGCTGCGGCGTGAACGCACCGCAGTGAGTGCCTGCTGGACGGCAGTGTCCTCGGGTGTCATCGCGGCGGCGAAGGTGAGGTTGCCCAAGGTGTATTCGTGGGCGGCGAACACCTGGGTTTCCGGCGGCAGTGCCGCCAGACGCGCCAGCGAGGCCTGGAACTGCGAGGGGTTGCCTTCGAACATCCTGCCGCAACCGGCCGAGAACAGGGTGTCGCCGCAGAACAGCAGACCAGCGCCGAGGTAACAGATATGGCCGACCGTATGCCCGGGTGTCGCCAGCACCTCGAGCAGGAGATCGAGGCCCGGCACGGCGACGCGATCGCCATCCCGTACCAATGTGCTGAGCAGTGGCAGCCGGTGTGCGTCCAGCGCATGGCCGATGACCGGCACCGGCTGCAGCGCCAGCAGGGCTGCCACGCCGCCGATGTGGTCGCTGTGGTGATGGGTGAGCAGAATCGCGGTCAGCTTGCAGGCACTGCTCGACAGCCAGTCGAGCGCCGGCCGGGCATCGCCGGGATCGACCACCACGGCGTTGCCGCCCTCGTGCAGTGCCCAGATGTAGTTGTCATCGAAGGCCGGGATGGCGGTGACTTCAATCATAGGATTTCGTGCTTGCGCCTGCTTTTTTTTGCTAAGGTTTGCCCATGCCAACCCTGCCTGACAGCCACAGTATGTCGCAAGCCGGCGCCAACGATTCGGTGTCGCGCTGGGCACTTTCTGCGCGTGGGCGGAAGCTCATGGCGATCGAGCGGGAAGAGGTCGCAAGACAGGTGCCGGAACTGTTCGGCCGGCATTTCTTGCAGATTGGAAACTGGGGGCTCGGCAATGACTGGCTGGAAAGCAGCGAAATGCTGCATCGCGCCGTGCTTACCACCAGCGCACACGCCCTGGGCCAGGCACGTGTCGATCTGCAGGCGCTGCCGCTGGCCAGCCACAGCATCGATGCCATGCTGCTGCCGCACACGCTGGAGTTCGCCCCGTCGCCGCACACGCTGTTGCGCGAGGCATCGAGGGTGCTCAGTGATCGTGGGCGGCTGCTGATTCTCGGATTCAACCCCTGGAGCCTGCTGGCGCTGCGTCGGGTGCTGGGCCTCGCACCGCGCGCGCTGCCTGTCGATGCGCATTTCTATTCGGCCGGGCGGGTCAGTGACTGGCTGACGCTGCTGGATTTCGAAATCAGCTTGGTGCGCCGTTTCAGCGCCGGATTTCCCTGGCTGCCAGCACGCGGCAACGGCGAGTTGCTGCGCCCGGCATCGCTGCTGTACCCCTGGTCCGAAGGCTATCTGATCGCCGCCAAAAAGCGCGTCGCACCGCTGAACCTGGTGGGACGCAGCCAGCGTGCCCAGGTCAGACCGCTGATCACCGTGCCGGTCGCCAATTCGGTAAGCCGCGATGGTGAGCCGGATCGTCCCGCCTCCTGATTCCGAACCGCGTAATAGATCTTGAAGAAAATACTTTGAAGCAGGTGGTGATTCATACCGATGGGGCCTGCCGTGGCAATCCCGGGCCGGGTGGCTGGGGTGCGAGGCTGGCGTTTGGCGGGCATCTGCGCGAGCTCTGCGGCGGCGAGCCAGATACCACCAACAACCGGATGGAGATGATGGCAGCGATCATGGCGCTGGAAGCCCTGAAAGAACCTTGTGCCATCACCCTCTATACCGACTCGGTCTATGTGCGCTCCGGCATTCTTGAGTGGCTGGCGGGATGGAAGCTGCGCGGCTGGAAAACCGCCAGCAAGCAGCCGGTGAAAAACGTCGATCTCTGGCAGCGGCTAGACGCGGCGCGGCTGGCGCATCAGGTGGACTGGCGCTGGGTGAAGGGTCATGCCGGAGACCCAGGCAACGAGGCTGCGGACGCGCTGGCCAATCGCGGCATTGATTCGTTGAGGCGCAGCTAGCCATGCGGCAGATCGTGCTCGACACCGAAACTACCGGCCTCGATCCGGAGCAGGGCCATCGCATCATCGAGATCGGCTGCGTCGAGCTGAACGACCGCAAGCCCACCGGCCGCAATTTCTCGCGCTACGTCAATCCCGATCGGGAGATCGATGCCGGTGCAGTAGCCGTGCACGGCATCACCAACCAGTTTCTGGCCGACAAGCCGCGGTTTCACGAAATGGGACAGGAGTTGTTCGATTACCTGAAAGGGGCCGAACTGATCATCCACAACGCACCGTTTGATCTGGGTTTCCTGAACCGTGAGCTGCAGCGTTGCGGTATCGACACGCCGTTGCAGGAGGTCTGCACCGTCACCGACACGGTGCTGAAGGCACGCAAGATGCATCCGGGACAGAAAGCCAGTCTGGATGCGTTGTGCAAGCGGTACGGCATCGACAACACCAACCGCAAGTTCCACGGCGCTCTGCTGGATGCGCAGTTGCTGGCGGAGGTGTACCTGGCGATGACCGGGGGCCAGTCGCGTCTGCTGCTGGATGCGGGCGGCGCCGGCGCAGCCGGCCGTGGCGCGCGGGTACTGGCGCAGTTGCAGTCGCTGGCGGCCGGCCGGCCGGCGCGAGTGCTGGCTGCCAGCGAGGACGAGTTGGCGGTTCACCGCGAGCGGGTGAGGAGTCTGGTGAAAAAATCCGGCAAGAGCCTCTGGCCGGGTGAGCTGCCGGTGGCGTGACCAGCCGGCTTCAGCGCCGTGCCACCGCCGTGAGCACTTCAAAGTAGGGCGGCCGGGTCTCCTGCGAAGTCACCGTACACAGGGACACCTTGAATCCGGTTGCCCTGAGCAGATCGGCCAGTGCTTCCGGCTTGAAGCCTGGATTGCGGTGATCGTAGCCGCGCACGGTCTCCACATGGGGGTGCTCTGCCAGTGCGGCGACGATCAAGGTGCCCCCGGGTTTGAGTACCCGACCGGCTTCGGCGAGAAGTGCCGCTGGCTCGGATGAATAGGCCAGCGCGTGCAGGGCAAACACGGTATCAAAGCTGGCAGCCTCGAAAGGCAGGGCGTGCATGTCCCCGCGCTGCAGCCGGATGTTGCGATGCCCTGCCAGGCGCCGTGCGGCAGCAGCCAGCACGGTTTCACTGATCTCCACACAGGTGAGCTGCTTGCAGCGTGGTGCGATCAGTTCGGCAAACACGCCGTCGCCAGAGGCCAGGTCCAGCACTGAGCCCAGCTGCACCACTCCGATCAGGGCGTGGGCGGTGGCCTCCCAGGTCCGGCCCGGGGAATAGTGGCGCTCCATGCGGCCGGCCACCGACTCCGCCCAGGTCTGGCCCTTGCTGCGGGCGCGCAGTACCTGTTCGGCGCGCTCCTGATCGGCCCCTGCCTGCGCATCATCCAGCTGCGCGCGCAGCGAATGCCAGAGTCCGGCCGCCGCGCCTTCCAGCTGCCGGGCCGAGTAGACCGCAGAGCCTTCGCTTTTTTCGGCCTGCACCAGTCCCGCCGCCTTCAGCCGCGACAGGTGCGTGGAGACGCGGCTCTGGGCCAGTCCGGTGATTTCGGTCAGTTCGGTGGCGGACAGTGCGTGCACCTCCAGCAGCAGCAGCAGCCGCTGACGCGAGGCGTCTGCCAGCAGGCTGCACAGTTCAGTGCTTTGTTTGAGAGTCAGCATTCAACAATCATTATCCAAAACAAAAAGCCCGCCGGAAGGCGGGCGTGGATGCGGTGCAATCAGGGGATGGTGACCACTACATCAACTCATCCCATTTTCTTGGCGGTGCCGGTCGCCTTCGAGGCCGCCTGCTTCGCCTTGCTGCTGGCGCGCGCCGCACGGGAGTTTTCCGAAGCCTTGACGGCCACCACCGGCTTTTTCACCGGCGCGGTCTTGGGCTTGATGTCGAGTACCGAACCGAGCTTGTGCTTGACGATCTTGACATCGCTCTTGACCGTCGCAGCCACCTTCTTGACGTCGGTCTTGACAGCAGCGGCCACCTTGTCTGCCGAGCTCCTAGCCTGGGCAGTAACCTGCGAGGTGATGTGTGCAGCACTTTTCTGTGCATCCGCCGCTGCAGATTTCACTTCAGCAACCGCCTTCTTCGCCTTGGCGGTGATTTTGTCCAGCTCGGCTTCGGCCACCCCGCCAGTCTTCAATCCTTTCTGAACCAGGTTGACCAGCTCCTGCCGGGTGTCGGCGACGATGCTGAGTGAATCGCGCGCACTGCCGATCAGACGGTTGACGGTGTCCTGCATGAGATCGAGCTGTTTGGCCGCGAGATCGCGCACCGAGTCGCCGGACTTGCTGGATTTCAGCGAGGACAGCACGTTCTTGTAGGTGTCGTTGAGTGCTTTCAGCTCGTGCTCGGCAAGACGGTGCACGCCCTGGGTCACGATCTTGTTGGCTTGTCCGACGACTTCCAGCGAGTCCTTGCGGATCTTGTCGATGGAGGTTTTCAGGTGGTCGAAACTTTTGCTCATGTGAAGCTCCCATTAGTTTTGACGGCGGTAAGGATGACAAAAACGTGCAAGGCAAAAGTTTACAAAGTCTGGCAAGTGACTGTCAAACAATGAGTTTTCTGGGCAGCAGTGCATTTTGTGCGCATTTTTTAACTGCATACCGAAAGGTTTGTTACCGCATTGTCGCCGTGGTGTTCGGCGAGTAAGATCGCTGCGCCTTTATTAATGGCTGCTGCCGCAGATTGCCGATGTGGCGGTGCAGCAATCCAAAACGATTCATCCACTTGCAAGAGGTGCTCATGTATCTAGGCCAATCCATTCAGGTCACCAAGCTCGACGGCGGCATCGCTGAATTGTGTTTCGACAACAAGACCGACTCCGTCAACAAGTTCGACCTGCGCACCGTCACCGAATTGGGCGAGGCCACCCGGGCGATTGCTGCCGACAAGGGCGTTACCGGCCTGCTGGTCAGCTCCGGCAAGGAAGTGTTCATTGTCGGCGCCGACATCACCGAGTTCGGCAAGACCTTCCTGCTGCCGGAAGACGAAATCGCCAAATGGGCTTTTGAGGCCAATCACGTTTTCAATGCCCTGGAAGACCTGCCGTTTCCGTCGGTGACGGCCATCAACGGCATCGCGCTCGGTGGTGGTCTGGAGATGGCGCTGGCCACCGACTATCGCCTGATGAGCGACAAGGCGCAGGTGGGTCTGCCGGAAACCAAGCTGGGGATCATGCCCGGCTTCGGCGGCACGGTGCGCCTGCCGCGCCTGATCGGTGCGGACAATGCCATTGAATGGATTGCCGGCGGCGAGCAGCAGAAAGCCGATGCCGCGCTCAAGGTGCATGCGGTGGACGGCGTGGTGGCGGGCGACAAGCTCAAAGGCGCTGCGCTCAAGTTCCTGCAGGCGGCGATCGACGGCAAGTTCGACTGGAAGGCTCGGCGCGAGCAGAAGAAAGCCAAGCTGAACCTGAATCCGCTGGAAACCATGATGGTGTTCTCCACCGCCAAGGGGTTCATCGCCGGCAAGGCCGGCAAGAACTATCCGGCGCCGGTGGCAGTGGTCAGCGCCATCGAGAAGGCGGCAGGCAAGGGCCGTGACGAGGCGCTGAAAATCGAATCGGCGGGTTTCGCGAAACTCGCCAAGACCTCGGTCGCCGACGCGCTGATCTCGCTGTTCCTGAACGACCAGTTCCTGAAAAAGAAGGCCAAGGCCGCCAGCAAGATCGCCAAGCCGGTGAAACAGGCGGCGGTGCTGGGCGCCGGCATCATGGGCGGCGGCATCGCCTACCAGAGCGCCAGCAAGGGCACGCCGATCATCATGAAGGACATTGCCGACGCCGCACTCGACATCGGCATGAACGAGGCCAACAAGCTGCTGTCGGCGATGGTCGACCGCAAGAAGATAACCCCGGTGAAGGCGGGCGCGGTGCTCAGCACCATCCGCCCGACGCTGAACTACGGTGATTTCGGCAACGTCGACATCGTCGTCGAGGCGGTAGTCGAGAATGCCAAGGTGAAAAAGACGGTGCTGGCCGACGTCGAGAAGATCGTCAAGCCCGGCACCATCATCGCCAGCAACACCTCCTCGATTTCCATCGAGGAACTCTCGACGGCGATGCAGCATCCCGAGCACTTCCTCGGCATGCATTTCTTCAACCCCGTGCACAAGATGCCGCTGGTGGAAGTGATCTACGCCAGCAAGACTTCGAAGGAAGCCATTGCCACGACCGTGGCCTACGCCACTTCGATGGGAAAGACCGCCATCGTGGTCAAGAACTGCCCAGGTTTCCTCGTCAACCGCATCCTGTTCCCGTACTTCGGTGGCTGGACCCAGTTGCTGCGGGATGGCGCGGACTTCCAGAAGATGGACAAGGTGATGGAGACCTTCGGCTGGCCGATGGGCCCGGCGTACCTGCAGGACGTGGTCGGCATCGACACCTCGCACCATGTCGGTGACGTGCTGGCCGAGGGCTACCCGGACCGCATGGCCAAGACCTTCCGCACCGCGATGGATGTGATGTACGAGGCCAAGCGTTATGGCCAGAAGAATGGCGTGGGCTTCTACAGGTACACCACCGACCCCAAGGGCAAGCCGAAGAAGGAAGTCGACGAAGGCACCTACGCCTTGATCAAGCAAGTGCAGCCCGACGGCCAGAAGGATTTCAGCGACGAGGAGATCGTTGACCGCATGATGATCCCGATGATCATCGAGACCGTGCGCTGCCTCGACGAGGGCATTGTCGAGACCGCTGCCGAGGCTGACATGGGGCTGATCATGGGCGTCGGCTTTCCGCCGTTCCGTGGCGGCGCGCTCAAGTACGCCGATGCGGTGGGCCTCAATACCATCATCGAGAAATGCACCCGCTACGCCGCGCTCGGCAATCTCTACGAACCGACCGCATCGATGAAGCAGATGGCAGCCGAAGGCAAGCTCTACTACCCCAAGTAATTTTCTTTGTCGGCTGGGCGACGCGCAGCCGATGTCGATACACAGGAGATAAACCAATGACTGACGTCGTTATCGTTGATGCCGTTCGCACCCCCATGGGCCGCAGCAAGGGCGGCATGTACCGCAATGTCCGGGCGGAAGAACTCTCTGCCCATCTCATCAAGGCCATCATGGCGCGCAATGCGGCGCTGAAACCTGCGGATGTCGAAGATGTGATCTGGGGCTGCGTGCAGCAGACGCTGGAGCAGGGCTTCAATGTCGCCCGCAACATCGGTCTCATGGCCGGCCTGCCGCAATCGGTACCGGGCCAGACCGTGAACCGTCTCTGCGGCTCGTCGATGACCGCCATCCACGCCGCCTTCGCCAACGTCAAGGCAGGCCTGGGTGAGGTCTACATCTGCGGCGGGGTCGAGCACATGGGCCATGTCGCCATGGACTACAACTTCGACGGCGCGCCGGCGATGAGTCTGAACACCGCCAAGGCCGATGCGATGATGGGCCTGACTGCCGAGATGCTGACCCAGACCCACCAAATCAGCCGCGAAGCGCAGGATGCCTTCGCACTCGCCAGCCACCAGAAGGCCACCAGGGCCATGCAGGACGGCAAGACCAGGAACGAAGTGATACCGACCCTGGCACACGACGCCGACGGCATGCCCTTCCTCGCCACAGAAGACGAAGTGGTGCGCCAGAACGCCAGCCTTGCCGACCTGACCAAGCTCAAGCCCGCCTTCAATCCGAAGGGCAGCGTCACCGCCGGCAGCTCGTCGGCGATTTCCGACGGCGCCTCTTGTGTACTGGTGATGAGCGCGGAGAAAGCCAAGGCACTGGGCCTGAAGCCGATGGCGAAAATCGTTTCGGTCGCCGCTGCGGGTTGCCAGCCCTCGATCATGGGCATCGGCCCGGTGCCGGCGACTCAGAAGGCACTGAAGGCCGCCGGCATGGACATCAGCCAGATCGACTACTTCGAGTTGAACGAAGCCTTTGCCGCGCAGAGCCTTGCGGTCATCAAGGATCTCAAGCTCGGCGAGCGCATGGATCGCATCAATCTCAAGGGTGGTGCGATCGCGCTCGGCCATCCGCTGGGCTGCTCGGGTGCGCGCATCACCGGCGCGTTGGCGCATGTGCTCAACGAGAACCAGGGCGAGTTTGGCCTGGCAACCATGTGCATCGGCATGGGGCAGGGCGTGGCGACGGTGTTGCAGCGCGTGCATTGAGTTGCGTTGCGGTCTTGCAAGAGCCGGGGCAACCCGGCTTTTTGTTGCCCGGCGTCGAGGCTAAACGCCAAGCCGCTGCCGCAGCTCGGCAGGCGTCAATCTCGCCGGCGGCTGGCTGTCCAGCGCCTCGATCATGGTCACCAGCGCGGCATTGAGTGGCGCGGGCCAGCCCTGCTTTTCGCCGAGGGCGACGATCTCGCCATTGAGCTGCCGCACCTCGGTGGTACGGCCTTCGCGCACATCGCTGACCATGCTGGGGTAGGCCCCGTCATCCAGACCGTTCTTGATCTGCGCCAGCCACCAGGTCAGCGGTCCGCCGTGCTTGAGCAGCGCGCGGTAGCCGCGGTAGGGCAGCGGCATCGGCAGCTTGTAGGGGATTTTTGCCGCCTCGATGCGATCCACCGCCTCATCAAGCACGGCGACGAATATCGCCCGCAGGTCGGGCTCGCTCAACAGATCGCGGAAAGTGCTGTCGGTCAGCGCACCGATGGCATTGGCGAGATTGATCAGCAGCTTGCCCCAGCAGGCCTGTTCGCCCTGCGCGCGGCTGAGCGACAGGCCGCTGCCGGCCAGCAGCGCCTGCAGGCCGTCATCGCCACCGGACACGATCACGCCGGGCTTTGTGGTGAGCTGGGCGTGCAGCGGGGCCAGATGCTGGGCGTTGAACATGATGCTGAGCGCCGCCGTCGGCCGTCCCGGCAGCCGCTCACGGATCAGGGGCAGGGCGCGTACGCCGTTCAGCGTGGATACCACGGTCAGGGTCGGCGGTGCCGACTGCAACTGCGTCAGCAGCGCATCGAGTGCGCCGAACTTGGTGGCAATCACCAGATAGCGGGTGTCGGCGTCGAACAGTTGCTCGGTGAGCGCGGGCAGTGCGGCGGTCAGTGCTGCGCCGCGCGGACGGTCGAGCGTCAGCCGTCCGGCTGCCTTGAAAGCGGCGCGATCCCTGTCGCGCGCAAACAGCCGCAGCGGCTTGCCGGCGACGGCGAGGTGGGTGGCGAGGGTCACGCCGACTGCGCCGGCACCAACGAGAGTGAGCATCTGACTGTTCCGGTAATGGCTTTCGAGCATACGGGCACGCAGACTCTGCGGATACACTGTTCAGGCACAACCAAAGGGACGCAGGGAGCCGCGCATGATCCGCCACATCGCTTTCGCGCTGGGACTGTTTTGTCTGCTGCCGCAGCCGGCGTCCGCCGGGCCTGCGGAGGACAAGCTGATGGCCTGCATGCGGGCCAATATTCCGCCCACCCTGCGCATCCAGGAGTTTCAGCTCAGCTCCACCGACCGCAAGGGCGAGAAGCGGCTGATGAGCGGCCGGCTGTTTGCCAAGCGCGAGGGAGAGTTGCTGCGCGCCATGCTCAAGCTCACTGCACCTGCCGATGTCAGCGGCGCGGCGTATCTGATCCGCGAGGGTGCCAAGACCGATGAGATGTACGTGTTTTTGCCTGCGCTCAACCGCACGCGGCGGATCGTCGGCGGCGCCGGCGACGGGCCGCTGTTCGGCACCGACCTTTCGTATGCCGACATCAAGCAGGTGCAGAACGCCTTCAATGGCTCCAGCCCCCGAATCGAGGCGAAAGAGAAAATCGACAACCGGCCGGTGACGGTGCTCGGGGTGCTGCCGACGCTGGAATCTGGCTCGCGGTATTCGCGGATCAAGGCCTGGATCGACGACGAAAGCTGTGTGGCGCTGAAAGTGGAGTTCCTGGAAGGCACCAGCATCCGCAAGCGGCTGCTGGCGGCGAGCAGCAGCTTGGCCAAGGCCAACAAGTATTGGTATGTGAGCGACTCGACCATGACGGACCTGAAGCTCGGAACCAAGACCCAGTTCAAGGTCACCGGCGTGAAGAGCGGCGAGGACCTGGCCAACCGCTACTTCGATTCGCGCAATTTCTTCCTCGGCAACTGAACCGTCCCGGTGCTCAATTTCCTGCTCCGCTGTGCCGCACGACCCTGGCTGACCCTGGTTTTTGGCAGCCTGCTGACGGCCGCCGCCGCGGCGCTCTGCATCGACTGGCAGACCGGCAGCTTCAGGCTGAAGGTGGATCCGGCCATGGAGCGCCTGCTGCCTGCGCAGGATGCCGATCGGGCCGTCTATGAACGCACCCGCGAAGTGTTCGGCGACACCGATCCGGTGCTGCTGTCGGTCCGCTTCGAGAGCGGCGTGTTCAAGGCCGAAAATCTCGCTCGCGTGGCGACGCTGGCGGCACGCCTGAGTGAGCTGCCGGGCGTATCGGAGGTGTTCTCGCTGCAAAGCGCGCCCAATCTCATCGCCGAGGGCGAGGCACTGGAAATATCCAGCTTCACTGCCCAGGCCGCTGCCGATCCGTCGCGGATCGCCACCTTGCGTGCGCAGTTGCAGGCCAACCCGATCTACAGCAACACGCTGATCTCGCGCGACGGCAAGGAGGCCGCGTTCGCGATCACCCTGCGCGGTGTCGATGAGGCCACCTTTCGGCTCAATGGCTATCCGGAACGCATGGTCGAGGCCGCGCAGCAGGTGGTTCCCGGCGCCGTGGTGCGCATCACCGGGGCGCCGGTGATCAAGCGGGCGACAGCGGATGCGCTGTTGTCAACGCTCGCCTTCACACTGCCGGCGGTATTCGTGGTGATCACCCTGGTGCTGCTGTTCGCCTTCCGCGACCTGCGGCTGGTGATGGCCGGCGTCATCACCGTCGGCGTCAGTCTGGTCGGCACCATGGCGCTGCTGGTGTCACTGGGCTGGAAGCTGCACCTGCTCACCGCGCTCACGCCGGCATTGGTGGTAACCCAGGGGCTTTGCTACTGCATCCACTGGCTGTCGGATTTCACCCGTCACAACGATGGCCGCAGCGGCGCCGTGCGCGCACAGAACGCACTCAAGCACGCCGCCCTGCCGCTGCTGCTCAATGCGATCACCGCGATCGCAGGCTTCATCGCGCTGCTGGTAACGCCACTGCCCGCCATTCATCAATTCGCGATGCTCACCGCTTTCGGCATCCTGCTGTCCATGGTCGCTTCGCTGACGCTGCTGCCGGCACTGGCGCAGGTGTTCGGCTGCAACAAGACCATCCGCAGCAACCCACATTCAGCGTTCTACGATCGGGTGGCGACGACGCTGGCAAGGCACTCAGTGAAGCGTCGCGGGCTGATCCTGGGCATCGCGCTGACGCTGCTGGCCGCCGGTGGACTGCTGGCAATGCGTCTTGAATCCGGCACCGAGTTCGTGCGCAGCTTTCCCGCTGATTCCAAGGTGCGGCAGGATTACGAGGCGATCAACACCGCGTATGGCGGCGCCAATGTGCTGACGGTGCTGATCGAAACCCACGTCGCCGATGCCCTTACCGATCCGGCGCTGCTTGCCCAGGTCGATGCCCTCGCCAGTTGGCTGCGCCAGCAGCCGGAGGTGGGCGCCGTCTACAGCTATGTCGATCTGGTGAAGCTGCTCAACCGCTCGCTGGGCGATGGCCGTGCGGAAGACGAAGTGATCCCTGCCAGTGCTGCCGCAGTGAAGCAGATCCTGATCTTTGCCGGCGGCGAGCAGGTGCGGCAGGTGCTGGACGCTCAATACAAGACCACGGCGGTGGTGGTACGGGTCACCGTCGATGACGCCCGCAAGCTGGCTGTTTTCGCCGACCGTGTCGACCAGCGCCTGGCGGCGCTGCCCGCCCCGCTGTCAGCCCACCTCACCGGCAGCAGCCTGCTCGCCACCCGCACCGCCGACCAGCTCACCGGTGGCCAGTGGGCCTCGGTGGCACTCACGGCGCTGCTGATCTGGCTGATCCTGTCGGTGATCTTCACCTCGCCGCGTGCCGCCACGCTGGCGCTGCTGCCCAACCTGGTGCCGGTGGCGATCTACTACGGCCTGCTGAAAATCACCGGCATCGGGCTGACCCCCACCACCTGCCTGATCGCCAGCATCGTGCTCGGCATCTCGGTGGATGACACCATCCATTACATGGTGCGGTTCAATCAGGAGGCCCGCGCCCGAGGCTCCGAAACCGAAGCCGTGCGCCATGCCCTGGGCGAGGTGCTGCGTCCCATCACGCTGACCATGATTGCGCTCTGCCTGGGCTTTCTGGTGTTCACCGGTGCCGACATGGAAAGCCAGGTGCAGTTCGGCCTGCTGGCAGCGTTCACCCTGTTCCTGTCCTGGCTTTCGGACATCACGCTCACGCCGGCACTCGCCTCGATGGTGCGCATCGTCACGCTCTGGGACATCCTGCGGCTCGACCTGGGCCAGAGCCCCCAGCACACCATTCCGCTGCTGTCGGGACTGTCGCTGCGTCAAGCCCGCACCTTTGCGCTGCTCAGCAATCTCGAAAAACTGCCGACCGGCAGCCGCGTCATCACCGAAGGCGATTACGCCCGCGACATGTACGTGATCGTCGATGGCCAGCTGGAAGCCTGGGTGGAACGCCACGACGAGCGCAAGACCCTAGCGACTCTCGGCCGCGGTGCGGTGATGGGCGAGGCGGGCTACTTCGGCCAGCGCCGCACGGCCAATGTCGATGCGCTCAGCGCGGTGCGGCTGCTGCGCTTCAACAGCCAGGATCTGGAACGCCTGCGCCTGCGGCATCCCCGCATCGCCGCCACTATCTTCCGTAACCTCAACCGCATCCAGGCCGAGCGCATAGCCAGGATGACGGCGATGCTGTAGTGCGCGATGCAGGCCTGTGGCGGCAGCAGCCCCGTATAATCGCCGGATGCCTGATCTCAACGAAATCGTCCAGAAACTTGCCATCTGGGCACTGCCGGTGCTGTTCGCCATCACCCTTCATGAAGTCGCGCACGGCTGGGTGGCGCGCTATCTGGGCGACAACACCGCCGCCGCCCAGGGACGGCTGTCGCTCAATCCGCTCAAGCACATCGACCCGATCGGCACCATCCTCGTGCCAGGCGTGCTGCTGCTGCTGGGTGGGTTCCTGTTCGGCTGGGCCAAGCCGGTACCGGTGGACTATCGCAATCTGCGCAACCCCAAGAAAGACATGGCGCTGGTCGCCATTGCCGGTCCCCTGGTCAATCTCGCGATGGCGCTGGGCTGGGCGCTGCTGTTGAAGATCTCGCTCGGACAGCCGCATGAAGAAGGTCTTTGGCTGGGCCTCGCACAGATGGGCATTGCCGGCATATCGATCAACCTGGTGCTGATGGTGCTCAACCTCCTGCCGATGCCGCCGCTCGATGGCGGCCGCGTTGCCGTCGGCCTGCTGCCGATGAAGCAGGCCATTGCACTGAGCAAGATCGAACCCTACGGCATGGTGATTCTCATCGTACTGATGTTCACCGGCGTGCTCGGCAAAATCCTTGGCCCGCTGGTCGGCATGAGCCAGACCGGCGTGCTGGGTCTGTTCGGCATTCAGGGCTAGTCATGGCAGCCGAAAAACCGGTCGTCCTCTCGGGCATCCAGCCCAGCGGCAAGCTCACCATCGGCAACTGGCTGGGTGCGCTCAAGAACTGGGTGGCCCTGAGCGATACCTACGACTGTCACTACATGATGGTGGACCTGCACGCCATCACCGCGCGGCAGGACCCGAAGCTGCTGCTAGATCGTGCCTATGAGTTTCTCGCGCTCTACATCGCCTGCGGACTGGACCCGGCAAAGAACGTGCTGTTCGTGCAAAGCCATGTGCAGGCGCATGCGCAGCTTGGCTGGGTGCTCAACTGCTACACGCAGTTTGGAGAGCTGTCGCGCATGACCCAGTTCAAGGACAAGTCCTTGAAGAATGCCGACAACATCAACGCCGGTCTGTTCACCTACCCGGTGCTGATGGCGGCGGACATCCTGCTGTATCAAGCCAGCCAGGTGCCGGTGGGCGACGACCAGAAGCAGCATCTGGAACTCACCCGCGATGTCGCCAGCCGCTTCAACGGCCTTTACGGCAAGGTTTTCACCATCCCCGAGCCGATGATTCCGCCGGTCGGCGCCCGCATCATGGGCCTGCAGGACCCGCTGGCCAAGATGAGCAAGTCCGGCGATGCCGAGACCGATGCCATCTACCTGTTGGACAGCCCCGACGTGATCACCCGCAAGCTCAAGCGCGCAGTGACCGACATGGATGGCGTGATCCGCCACGACATCGCCGCCAAGCCCGGCGTCAGCAATCTGCTGTCGATTCTCTCCGCCATCACCGGCGTGTCGTTTGCCGCACTCGAAGCCCGTTTTGTCGGCAAGGGCTACGGACATCTGAAAAGCGAGGTGGCCGATGCCGTCATCGCCTGTCTCCAGCCGGTGCAGGCGCGCTATACCGACATCCGCGCCGATACCGAAGGCCTGCGCCGGGTGCTGCGCGATGGTGCCGGGCGGGCCAGCGTCAAGGCCGATGCGACCCTGAAGCGCGTCTACGAGGTGCTCGGCTTCATCCCGGCCTGAGCGGCGCCTTCAGAACCCCGCCCACTTCGCGTAAACTTGCAGCACGCGCCCATAGCTCAGCTGGATAGAGTACTTCCCTCCGAAGGAAGGGGTCACAGGTTCGAATCCTGTTGGGCGCACCAAAATCTAACGACTCAGGGCTTCATGCCTGTGATTGGTGTGAGCGAACCCGAACTCTTCCCAGCTACCGCCGCACCCGCCGAGGCCACCGGCCCGGTGCTGGCGCGGGTCAACGGCCAGGCGTTCGATCTGCCGAACGACCTCTACATCCCTCCGGATGCACTGGAAGTCATCCTCGAGGCCTTCGAGGGGCCGCTGGACTTGCTGCTGTACCTGATCCGCCGCCAGAACCTCGACATCCTCGACATCCCGGTGCACACCATCACCAGGCAGTACGTCACCTACATCGAGCTGATGACGGAGCTGCGGCTGGAACTGGCCGCCGAGTACCTGGTGATGGCCGCCCTGCTGGCGGAGATCAAGAGCCGCATCCTGCTGCCCAAGCC
>JBKJJE010000043.1:0-26060 GCA_046598075.1 Stagnimonas sp. | reverse complement strand
GGCACCCGGGTGCCGTCCTGGCTGCTGTAGAACACCTGCTCGGTGACGTAGGCGGCGGGCTTGAACGGCAGCTTCGGCGCCCAGTCGAGCACCGCGACGCCGGATTTCATCGGCAGCCGGAAACTACTGGGCGGACGGGTGAAGCTGTGAAACTGGAAGTAGGCATCTGCCTGGCTGGCCTTGCCGGCAATGCTGCTGACATCGCCGATGCCCGGCAGCTTCACCTCGCCAAGGCGCTCGCCGGCGGTCGAATAGCGCAGCAGCCGGCTGCTGGCATCGTGCAGCTGCTTGACCAGCAGCTGCCCACCGGCGTGGGTCACCGACTCGATCACATCGCTGCCTTCGGGCACCACCACGCGCCAGTTCTCGCGCTGGGGCTGTGCGAGGTCAACCGCGACCACGCGCTTTTTCGGCGCGCCGTCGGTGGTCAGCAGATACAGCGTCGCGCCATCGTTGCCGACCACCTGCAGGATGTATTTGAAGTCCGCGCCCAGCACCGCCAGCGGTGCGGCACCCAGCACTGGGTTCAATGGGTCCTTGAGGTCATGCACCGCCAGCCGGTTGCCGTCGGCCGAGCCCTGGCTCACCGCCACCAGCGCGTAGCGGCCGTCTTCGGTCACCGTGCCGCCGGTGAACCAGCTGGGCTGCTCGGGCGCATGGATCAGCACATCGCTGGACTGCGCGGTACCCAGCCGGTGATAGAACAGCTGGTGGTTTTCGAGTTTCTCGAACGTCTTGCCGGTGGCCACGCTGGCGGTCGCTGCCGGTTCGGCATAGCGGGAATAGAACACGCCCTTGCCGTCCTCGGTCCAGGCGAGGTCGGAAAACTTCACTCTGGTCAGCACGTCGACAACGTCTTTCGCCGTCGCCACCTCGCGGAAACGGATGGTTTCCCAGTCCGAACCCGCCTCGGCCAGCGCGTAGGCCAGCCGCTGGCCGTCGGCGGAAGGCTCCCAGCGGGTCAGTGCGGTGGTGCCGTCCGCCGACAGCAGATTGGGGTCGAGCAGCACCCTGGCGGCTGCCTTGCCGCGCTGCACGTAGAGCACCGGCTGGTTCTGCAGGCCGTCGTTCTTGCTGAAAAACCGCTGCCCGCCGGCAAACACCGGCAGCGAACGGCGCTGGTAATTCCACAGCGCTGTCAGCCGTTTCTTCAGGGCGGCCTGTTCGGGCAGGGCTTGCAGCAGCGGGCCGGCAAGCGCCTGCTGGGCCTTGACCCAGGCCAGCGTCGCGGGGGCATCGACGTCCTCCAGCCAGCGGTAGGGGTCGGCGATGGCGGTACCGAAGTAGTCATCGACGACCGGCCCGCGCGGGGTATCCGGGTAGGGCAGTGTGGTGGCCATGGCCAGCGACGGGGCCAGCAACAGGGTGGACATCGAGAGGCGGGAGAAAAAGCTCATTTGGCGGCCACAGCGTGCGAAGCTGGTGCGCTCCTTGCTAGAGTGTGGGAAACAGGGAAGGACTTGATTATTCTGCCCGGCGGCAGGGCAGGCAACCTCGGGTTGGCAGCCAGTTACACTTTAGATGCGATAGGGGTCAGGTCAACCTGACGTTCCCATAACCATAATGCTTGTGAGACGCACAATGAAAAAAATCGTGATGGCGCTGGTACTGGCCACCCTGGGCGGTTCTGCTGCGGCAGAGCCATTGAACTTCGACTTCAGCAAGTCCTACTTCGCTGCCATGGGCAGCTATCAGCGGCTGAACAAGGCGCGTCCCGCAGACTCCGACGGCTACGGCGTGCAGCTTTCCTACGGCTTGCCGGTCACCGAAGTCCTCAACCTCGAAGCCACCCTGTTCGGCACTTACATGCCGCGCGATGTCGACGGCAAGGCCGACCTGAGCGAAGGCCTGGGCCTCGACCTGCTGATCGCGCAGCGAAACCAGAAATTCTCCACCTTCCTGCTCGCCGGTGCCGGCGCGATCCGTGAAGACATCAGCAAGGTCGAGTCGGTCGCGCCCTACGTGAATTTCGGTGCCGGCCTGCTCGGCGACATCCCCTTCCTACCCGGGCTGTCGTATCGCGCCGAAGTGCGCGCCGTGGTGGACATCAACAAGGATGCCGCCCCCGGCACCAGCAAGGATGTGCTGGTCGAGCCGCGCCTCAATGTCGGCCTGGTGTATGGCTTTGGCTACGGCGCTGCGCCCCTCCTCCCCGTCGACAGCGATGGCGATGGCGTGCTCGATGCCAGCGACCTCTGCCCCAGCACCCCGCCCGGCGCAGCCGTGGATGCCACCGGCTGCCCGGCAGCTGCCGTGGACAGCGATGGCGACGGCGTGATCGATACCATCGACCAGTGCCCCAACACCCCGGCTGGAACGCTGGTGGATGGCACCGGCTGCCCGACGGTGGTGGCCGCCTTGCCGGTCAATCCCGACCTCGACGCCGACGGTGTACTGAACGAGCTCGACAAGTGCCCCGGCACACCGCCCAGCTTCAAGGTGGATGTGGTCGGTTGCATGGTCGAACAGACGGTGGCGCTGCAAAACGTCAACTTCGAGTTCGACTCCGACAAGCTCACTGCGGGCGCCCAGGCGCTGCTCGACGGCGTGGCCGGCAGCCTGCTGGCACAGACCTCGGTGAAGGTGCTGGTCACCGGTCACACCGACTCGCTCGGCCCCCAGTCGTACAACCTGGAGCTGTCGCAGCGTCGTGCCCAGTCGGTGATGCAGTACCTCATCGGCAAGGGCATCGAGGCCGGCCGCGTCTCGTCTGAAGGCGAGGGCGAGTTCAGCCCGGTGGCCAGCAACGATGACGAGGAAGGTCGTGCCCAGAACCGCCGCGTCGAGTTCAAGATCATCGCCCAGTAAGCAGCAACACCAGGCCGGGCTGATCGCAAGATCAGCCCGGTTTTTTTGTGCCCGCGCTTTGCCTGGCGCGGCTGCAGTCGACCACCACTGCGGCCCGGCTTGGCGCGCGCGCCAAGCCGGGCCTGCATCGCCGCGCGACGCGCAGCGTCAAGGCAGTAGCGGAACAGCCCCACAAAAAAGCCCCTCTGCGAGCGGGGCTTTTTTGTGGGCCGGGGCTGGCGCCTAGTTGCGCTTGCGCTCGTGCTCTTTCAGGACAAATCTATTCAAAAAGCTGAATCCGGTCGGTCGAAAGCGCCTGGCGGTCATTCTGTGCCTGCACTGCCAAGCCCATGACTGCAAGATCGACGACGAGACCCAGCCGTCGGTCCTGCTGTATCTCGGCCCAGGCTTTCTTCATGCCGGCCGACCAACGAATGTCGTCGAATAGAAAAATCGTCTGGGGATTCGAGAACTTCAATATTTCTTCGAAGTAGTCGAGCGTGGACTGATATTGGTGGTGTCCATCGATGAACGCCAAGTCAACCGACCCGAGCCGTTCGAGAGAAGGCGTCAAGGTTTCCGAGAACAAGCCGCGCACGTATCCGACATTGTCCAAGTGCAGCGACTGATGGGTTTTCAGCGCCTCGCGTTGGCGATAGGGAGAGGCGTCCAGCGTCAGAAACTGGCCGCCGACACCATTCATGCGCATGGCGGCCCCGATATAAGCCGAGGAAATACCCGTGTTGGTCCCCAGCTCGATGACGCACTTGGGCTGCGTGGCGAGCACCAGATGAAAAAGCCACCGCGCCTGATCGGCCGGCTTGCTGGCGCGGCTCGCTCCAGCGATGGTCAGCGTCCTCGCATACAGGCCGTCTTCGCCGAGCGTGCCGTCGTTGAGTAGTGCATCCGTTTCCAGTTGACGTGCACGCTCCTTCTCGATCGCCTCGATCCATACCCCTTGATCGGTCCCATCGGTACTGAGAAAGGACTGCACGCTCTGGTGGATCGACTGCGCGACGGCGTAGTCACTGCCCTTGAGTTGATGCAAGACACTCGGGGTTCGCGCCTTGAAATAAGCGGCCGAGAGACGTCCGTAGGATGAAAGCAGAAACGGGATTCTTCCCAGGAGAGCCTTCATTTTTAAACCTCAATAAGCTTCAGGCGGAAGTAAGTACAAATCTCAGTTTGTAACTTACCTCACCTACGCAGATCTTTGAGCAGAACGAAGCTGAGCGTCAGTTATTGCCTAGTTGCGCTTGCGCTCGTGCTCTTTCAGGAACTTCTTGCGCAGACGGATCGAGGTGGGGGTGAGTTCCACCGTCTCGTCGTCGTTGATGAACTCCAGCGCCTGCTCCAGCGAGAACTTCTTCGGCGGGGTGAGGATGATGTTTTCGTCCGAGCCCGAAGCGCGCATGTTGGTGAGCTTCTTGCCCTTCAGTGCGTTGACGACGAGGTCGTTGTCGCGGCTGTGGATGCCGACGATCTGGCCTTCGTAGACCTCGTCGCTGGGCGACACGCACATGTGGCCGCGTTCCTGCAGGTTGTAGAGCGAGTAGCTCAGCACCTTGCCCTGCTCGTTGGAGATCATCACGCCGTTGTAGCGCTGACCCAGCTCCTTGTTCTCGCCGGCGGGGCCGAAGTGATCGAAGTTGTGGAACAAGAGGCCGGTGCCGCCGGTGTTGTTGACGAAGTCGCTGCGGAAGCCGATCAGCCCGCGCGAGCTGATGGTGTATTCCAGACGCACGCGGCCCTTGCCGTCGGGCACCATGTTGGTCATCTTGCCGCCGCGTTCGGCGAGGCCAGTGATGACCGTGCCCTGGTTGGTTTCCTCGACATCCGCCACCAGAATTTCGTAGGGCTCGTGTTCGATGCCATCGACGATCTTGGTGATGACCTGGGGACGGCCAACGCCGATCTCGTAGCCCTCGCGGCGCATGTTTTCGAGCAGTACGGACAGATGCAGCAGGCCACGGCCGGAGACCAGGAACTGGTCGGGGGCTTCGCCCGGAGCGACGCGCAGGGCGACGTTGGTCTTCAGCTCCTTGGTCAGGCGATCACCGATCTGGCGGCTGGTGACGAACTTGCCTTCCTTGCCGGCGAAGGGGGATTTGTTCACCTCGAACACCATCGTCATGGTCGGCTCGTCGACCACCAGCGAGGCCAGGCCTTCCGGCACCTTGGCGTCGCAGATGGTCTCGCTGATGCCCAGCTCCTCGATGCCGGTGATGGCGACAATGTCGCCTGCCTGCGCTTCCTGCGCCTCGTGCTTGTCGAGGCCCATGAACGCCAGCACCTGCAACACGCGGCCCTGACGCACCGCGCCATCGCGGCCGACGATGCTGACCGGCATCATCGGGCGCACCTTGCCGCGGGTGATGCGGCCGGTGCCGATGACACCGACGTAGCTGGAGTAGGCCAGCGAGATCACCTGCATCTGGAACGGGCCTTCCACGTCCACTTTCGGCACCGGCACCTTGTCGATGATGGTCTGGAACAGATAGTCCATGTTGCCTTCGCGGATGTCGGGGTTGTCGCCCGCGTAACCGCCAAGTGCGGAGGCGTATACCACCGGGAAATCGAGCTGGGTATCGGTGGCGCCGAGGCGATCAAACAGATCGAACACCGCGTCCATCACCACGTGCGCGCGGGCGCCCGGACGGTCGATCTTGTTGATGACTACGATCGGGTTGAGGCCCATGTTGAAGGCCTTCTGGGTCACGAAGCGGGTCTGCGGCATCGGGCCGTCGGCGGCATCGACCAAGAGGCAGACGCAATCCACCATCGACAGCACGCGCTCCACTTCGCCGCCGAAGTCGGCGTGTCCAGGGGTGTCGACGATGTTGATGCGGTATTCGGTGTCGGTGCGCTTGTCCAGCCACTTGATGGCGGTGTTCTTGGCGAGGATGGTGATGCCGCGCTCGCGCTCGAGATCGTTGCTGTCCATGATCCGTTCGCCCAGATGCTCGCGGGCGTCGAGGGTCTGCGACTGGCGCAGCAGCTTGTCCACCAGGGTCGTCTTGCCGTGGTCGACGTGGGCGATGATGGCGATGTTGCGGAGGTTTTGAATGCTCATAACGATCTGCTTCTTGGCGAGTTTATGCTGCGGCGCAGCACGAAAAAGATCGCGGATTCTACGCGCCTCGGCGCGACAAGGCGAGACGGGGTCGGGTTGGCGGCCCCGGCAGGGCAATCCGTCGCCGGCCCTGCGGCTCGGCAGGTAGGCCGTTTTTACCGCTGCCGGATCAAGGCAGCGGCCCTACAGTGCGCTTCCGGGACCAACAAGATCAATAAGGGAGCGCGCAATGCAATGGGATGTGCTGATCCGCAATGGCATGCTGTTCGATGGTGACGGTGCGGCACCGCATCGGGCCGATGTCGCCATCCGCGGCCGCGAGATTGCCGCCGTCGGACAGAGCCTCGATGCCGCCGCAGCCAGGGAAGTGATCGACGCCGAAGGCCAGTGGCTGATGCCGGGCCTGTTCGATGCGCATACCCACCTCGATCTCGAAGTCGAGCTCGACCCCCGCCTGCCCGAAGTGGTGCGCCACGGCACCACCACCGTCGTCGTCTCCAACTGCTCCCTGGGCCTGGCCTTCGGGCGCCAGAACCGCAATGGCGAGGAGCCGATCGTCGACTGCTTCGCGCGTGTCGAGAACATGCCCAAGCACGTGCTGGAGAAAACCGCGGCCAAGGTCGACTGGCACGATCCCAAGGGCTATCTCGACCACCTAGCGACGCTGCCGCTCGGCCCCAACATCATCCCGATGATCCCGCACTCGATGCTGCGCGCCGAGGTGATGGGCCTGAAAGCCAGTGTCAGCCGCCATCCGAGCGCCGATGAGCTGGCAAGGATGGAGAACATTCTCGACACCGCCATGCAGCAGGGCTACGCCGGATTCTCAACCGATGCGCTGCCATTCCACTACCTCGCCAACGATCCGCACCGGCGCACCAAGATTCCCTCGCAGTGGGGCAGCTTCAAGGAGCTGCGGCGCCTGACCAACGTGGTACGCGCCCATGGTCGGGTCTGGCAGGCCACCCCGCCCAAGGACAACCCCCTGCAGGTACTGCGCAATTTCTCGCTCACCTGCAGCCGGCTCTGGGGCCGCACGCTCAAGGTCACTGCGGTGGCAGCGATGGACATCAGCACCAACGCCAGCCTCGCCAAGCTGGCGCTGTTTCTCACCCGGCTGCTGAACAGCAAGTTCATGGGCGGGCACTTCCGCTTCCAGGCGCTGGCGGCCCCGTTCCGGGTCTGGTGGGACGGCCCGATCAATCCGCTGTCAGAAGAAATCGCCGAATTACGCGAGCTCAACGAACCCGACCTCGAAGACCGCGCTGCCCGCCAGAAGCTGCTCAACGACCCTGTCTTCGCAGCCCGCTTCCGCAAGATGTGGATGCTCGGCAAGGGCGGCTTCAATCTGGCGCGCCTGCTGCGGCTGATGAAGCGCGAGCAGTACGCCTTCTCCAGGCGGCTCGACGAGATGAGCGTCGACTCCGGGCCGGTGCCGCGGGCATGGGTCGGCGAAACGCTGCAGGCCATTCTCAGCCGCGCGCTGCAATGGCAGGCGACGGGTGAAGGCGCGCGCAGCGACGAAGAACGCGAACACTTCGCGCGGGTGCCGCAGGCTGCCGACCAGGTCGATTTCATCCTGCACCTCTACCGCGAATACGACACCGCGCTGCGGATGACCACGGTCACCGCCAACCGCGACCCGGCGCTCACCGAAAAGCTCTTGTTCGACCCGCAGGTGCTGCCCGGCTTCAACGACAGCGGCGCGCATCTCACCAACATGGCCTTCTACGACGGCAACCTGCGCGGCCTGCAGATGGCGCAGCGGCATGGCGTGGAAAAAGTGGCTTGGCATGTGCGGCGGCTCACCCGCGATCCGGCGGAGTTCTTCGGCGTTCACGGCGGCCGCATCGCGGTGGGCATGCCCGCCGACGTGATCGTCATCGACCCCGAAGCCCTGCGCCGTCACGACAGCGAGGCCAACACCCATCTGGTCTGGCGCGAGCAGCTGGCACATCACCAGATGGTCAACCGCTCCGAAGGCGTGGTCACCCTCAGCTTCATCGCCGGCCAGGCCGTCTGGCGCGACCAGCAGTTCACGCCGCGGCTGGGGCGCGACAAGCTCGGGCGGGTGCTGCTGGGCGATGGCCGCGAGGCGGTCGTCGATGCAGCCCCGATGGCGCAGGCTGCCTGAAGACGGCTTTTTACCCGACGCGCACCGTGGCTGCCGCATGGCGCGCCTTCGCGCGCGCCTGCTCGATGCTCTCGCCCAGGGCCAGCGTCACCCCCATGCGGCGACGGCCCACGATCTCCGGTTTGCCGAACAGGCGGATCATGGTGTCCGGCGCTGCCAGCGCCTCGGCCACACCGGCGTAGGTGGGCGCCACGCAATCGCCTTCGAGCAGAATCGCGCAGCTGGCCGCGGCACCGCGAGCGCGGATATTGGGAATCGGCAGACCCAGGATGGCGCGGGCGTGCAGCGCAAACTGACTGAGGTCCTGCGAAATCAGGGTCACCAGTCCGGTGTCGTGCGGACGCGGACTGACTTCGCTGAAGATCACCTCGTCGCCCTTGACGAACAGCTCGACGCCGAACAGGCCCTGCCCGCCGAGATTGCCGGTGATGGCGGCGGCTATGGCCTGCGCCTTGGCCAGTGCCGCGGGTGACATCGCGCAGGGCTGCCAGCTTTCCCGGTAGTCGCCGTCGATCTGCAGGTGGCCAATCGGTGCGCAGAAGCTGGTTTGCGTGCCGCCCTGACCATCGCTGTGGCGCACCGTCAGCAGGGTGATCTCGTAGTCGAAGTCGACAAACCCCTCGACGATCACCCGCCCTGCCCCGGCGCGGCCACCGGCCTGCGCGTAGTCCCAGGACTGCTGCACGTCGGCCGCGCGCTTCACCACGCTCTGGCCCTTGCCGCTGGAGGACATCAGCGGCTTCACCACACAGGGGATGCCGACGGCCGCGACGGCCTGCTCGAAGTCGGCGAACGAGTCCGCGAACCGGTAGCGCGACGTCGGCAGCCCCAGCGTCTCCGCCGCCAGGCGACGGATGCCCTCGCGGTCCATGGTCAGCCGGGCGGCGCTGGCGGTGGGAATCACATTCCAGCCTTCGGCCTCCATCTGCACCAGCGTGGCGGTATGGATGGCCTCGATCTCGGGGACGATGAAGTGCGGCTTTTCCTGCTCGATCACCGCGCGCAGGGCAGCACCATCGAGCATCGAGAACACATGGCTGCGATGCGACACCTGCATGGCGGGGGCGTTGGCATAGCGGTCGCAGGCGATCACTTCAACGCCCAGGCGTTGCAGCTCGATCACCACCTCCTTGCCCAGTTCGCCTGCGCCTAGAAACAGAACCCGGGTGGCGTTGGCGGCGAGCGGAGTACCGATGCTGAGGGACATGGAGGATCGGCAGCCGTCAGTAGATGAAGCGCAGACCGATGGTCTGCAGGTCGCTGCTGACGCGGCTGTAGAGCACTTCCACGGCCGCGGTGTTCTCGCCGAACTTGAAGCCGATGCCGCCGCCGAAGTTGGCCGAGGTGCGGCCGTTCTCCTCGATCTCCTGGATGCTGGTGTTGATCAGTCCATAGCCCGCCGAGGCAATGCCGTAGAGGCGGCCGGGCGTGCGATAGACGCCTTGCAGGCTGAAGATGAAGGTTTGCAGATCGTCGGGGCTCTGGGTGTTGTTGCCGGTACTGCCGCCACCGCCGCCCACCAGGCCACCGCCGCCGCCGCCAGTGCCGTCATTCTTGCCGGGCGACACCGTCACGCTCAGGTTGAGTTCTGCCGAGATCCGGCCCCAGGGCTGGCTGGGCACCAGGTTGTAGCCACCGATGGCATCCAGGTTGTAGGCATCGCCGAGGTTGTCGAAATCGCTGCTGACCCTGCTGGCACCGACCCCGGTGTAGGTCGCCGAGGAGAACGAGCGGGCCAGCTGCGCCTGGGCCGGGGCAGCGAGCGCGGCGAGGATGATTACAGCCAGAAAACGGTGCAGCATGGGATTCTCCTGAAAAGACCTTGGGCTTTGACTTCAACGCAGCGCGCCCTCGCGGGCATACCCCGTGCGGCTGACCAGGGCAGCTCGCGGCGCGCTACCCTACCGTTCATTACGTGCAGTTTCCAGATTTGGAGTCCCATGAGCAGCCGTTTGACTCGCCGCACCAAGATCGTCACCACCCTGGGCCCCGCCACCGACGCGCCGCTGGTGCTGCGCGCCCTGGTTGCCGCCGGGGCGGACGTGATGCGCATCAATTTCAGCCACGGCACGGCGGCAGATCACGAGCGCCGCATCGAGCGCGTGCGCGAGGCCGCTGCCGGCCTCGGCCGCGACATCGGCGTGCTGGCCGATCTGCAGGGGCCGAAAATCCGCATCGAATCGTTTGCCGACGGGCCGGTGACGCTGGTGGAAGGTGCACCGTTCGCACTCGACATCGCGCTCGGCAAGCTGGCCGGGGATGTCAGCGTGGTCGGCTGCGCCTACGAGAGCCTGCCGCGCGACGTGGTGCCGGGCGACACCCTGCTGCTCAACGACGGCGCCATCGCCATCCTGGTGGAAAAGATCGCCGGCACCCGCATCGACTGCGTGGTGACCCAGGGCGGCGTGCTTTCCAACCGCAAGGGCATCAACAAGCTCGGTGGCGGGCTTTCTGCCGCCGCACTCACCGCCGAGGACAAGGCCAACATCCTGCACGCGGTGCGCTGGGACTGCGATTTCATCGCGGTGTCCTTCCCGCGCAATGCGGCGGACATGCACGAGGCGCGGCGGCTGGTGACCGAGGCCGGTGGCAGCGCCCATCTGGTCGCCAAGATCGAGCGCGCCGAGGCACTCATCAACCTGAAGGAGATCATCGAGGCCAGCGATGCGGTGATGGTGGCGCGCGGCGATCTGGGAGTGGAAATCGGCGACGCCGAACTACCCGGCTGGCAGAAGAAGATCATCACCGCGGCGCGCGAAGCCAACAAGATGGTGATCACCGCCACCCAGATGATGGAGTCGATGATCGTCAACCCCATCCCCACCCGTGCCGAGGTGCTGGATGTCGCCAACGCGGTAATGGACGGCACCGATGCGGTGATGCTCTCCGCCGAGACCGCCAGCGGCAAGTTTCCGGTCAAGGTGGTGGAAACCATGGTGCGGGTGGTGCTGGGGGCCGAGGCGCACCCGGTGCCTGATCTCGCCGTGGCCTTGAGCGACTCGCACTTCCAGCGCATCGACGAGGCGGTGGCGATGGCGACGGCGTGGACCGCACGCCGCATGCATGCGGCGGCGATCATCGCGCTCACCGAGTCCGGCAGCTCGGCGCTGATGATGTCGCGCGTCGAGCGTTACACCCCGATCTACGCGCTGACCCGCCACGACCGCACCCGTCGCCGCATGGCGCTGTGCCGCGGCGTCTACCCGATTCTGTTCGAGCCCAGCTCGCTGGAGAGCATCACCTCGGTCCGCGAAGCGGTCGAGGCGCTGACGCAGCGTGGGCTGCTGATGGACGGCGACCGCGTGCTGCTGACCAAGGGCGACTTCACCGGCCCCGGCGGCACCAACGGCATGAAGATCGTCACCGTCGGGCAGTTGCCCTGAGCCATGTCCAGGCCTGTGCTCATTGGTCATCGCGGCGCACGCGGACTGGCGCCGGAAAACACCTTGCTGGCGATGGATGCGGGCATTGCCGCAGGCTGTCGTTGGCTGGAGTTCGACGTGCAGCTGCATCCCGAGGGCGGATTGTTCCTGCTGCACGACCTAACCCTGGAGCGCACCACCGACGGCCACGGCCTGGCCGCCGACTGCGCCTGGCAACGGCTGCGCCAGCTCGATGCCGGCGGGCAACAGCACATCCCCACGCTCGATGAAACCCTCGATCTCATCGACCAGCGCGCCCAGGTCAACATCGAGCTGAAGACCTGGGATGGCACCGCTGCCGCCGTCGCCGAGTGCCTGCGCGCGCGCCTGGCCGATGGCTGGCCGGCGAGCAGCTTCATGGTCAGCAGCTTTCACCTGCCGGAGCTGTACGAGTTCAAGCAGCTGCTGCCGGAGATACCTATCGCCGTGCTGCTCTGTGGCGTGCCGCTGGACTGGGCCGCCTGCGCCAGCGAGTTGCAGGCGGTGGCACTCAATCAGTCCGCCGAGTTCGTCGACGCCAGACTGGTCGCCGACGCGAAAGCGCGCGGCCTGGCGGTGAACGTCTACACCGTCAATGACGCCGCCGAATATGCGCGGCTGGCGGCACTGGGTGTCGATGGCGTGTTTACCGACGTTCCGGATCGGCTGGCCTCGTTGTAGCACGGGTGCAACCCATCACTGGCGCGCATTTCTCGTCGGCTCGGTGCGTTCAAAACGCACCTCGCCTGTTGCACTGACCCCGGCTCGTTTCCACCCGGCTTTTTCATAGAAGCGCTCGGCTCTGGTGCCGGAAGCTGTGGTCAACCACAGCATCGCCAGGCCCTGATCCCGCAACCACTCGATCATTACGTCATGGAGTTGACGACCGTAGCCATTGCGCTCGTATGCCGGATCAACAAACAGCGCCCAGATGTTTCCGGTGGTCCTGGTCCCAACGGCGAATCCAATCACCTGCCCATCGACCTCGACCACCCAGCCTCGACCCGTGTCCTTGATTGCCGGCAGGTAGTCCGCTTCGGAGATGACGCTGGAGATCAGCCGATTCTCTTTCACCGCCAGCCGCACCCGGTGCATGCCGGGGATATCTCTGGCGTGAGCTTGTCTCAGCATTGCTTTTTCAGGCCCAACAGGAATTAGGCATCAATCCAGATCAGCTGTTGGCATCGGGCTGGCGCTCGGGATGTGCCGCCACAAACGCCGGCAGCTGCTCCAGCCGCGCGCTGGCCGCCGCGAGCCGCGGATACTTGCCGAGGTCACCGCCGAAGCGCCGCGCGGCATACAGCTGCGGCACCAGGCAGCAATCGGCGTAGCTGGGCGTGTCACCAAATACATAAGCACGGTCTGGCAGATCGGCAATCTCCTGCTCCAGCGCGCTCAGGCCGCGGTCGATCCAGTGGCGGATCCAGCCCAGCTTCTGTTCGTCGCTGACACCCAGCGTGCCGGTGAGATAGTTGAGCGGGCTCAGGTTGTGCAGGGGCTGCATGTCGGCGTTGATGGCTTCGCAGAACTGCCAGACGCGCGCCCGCTGGCGGGGGTCTGCCGGCAGCAGCGCGGGCTGCGGATACTGCGATTCCAGATAGCCGAAGATGGCGAGTGACTGGCCGAGCTTGAAGTCGCCATCCACCAGCAGCGGCACCCGGCCCTCGGGGTTGAGCGCCCGGTAGGCGGGTGCATGTTGCTGGCCGCCGTCTTTCACCAGATGCACGGGGACGGCCTGATAGGCGAGGTCTTTCAGATGCAGCGCGATACGCACGCGGTAGCTCGCCGAGCTGCGCCAGTAGGTATAGAGCCTGAGCATGGCGGCGTCAGCCGGCGCGCTTCAGGCCATTCCAGACCATCTCGACCCAGGCCTCCGGCGGCAGAAAGCCCTTGCCCCATTGCGCGTCGAAATCGGCGGTGGGTTTGGCGGCCTGGATCTGGGCCAGCGTTTTGCCCTCTGCCATCAGTTTCTTGAGCCTGGCGGCGACGGTGGCCAGCATGTCGCGGTAGGCCGTCAGCTCGGCCTTGTTAGACAGCGGGCCGTGGCCGGGGATGACGCGACTCTTGTCATCCAGCCGCGGCAATATCTCGCTGATCGCAGCCACCATGCCGTCGATGTGGCCACCGCTGCCGTAGTCGATGACCGGATACAGGCCGTTGAAATAGGTATCGCCCATGTGCACCAGATTGGCTTCCGGGAAAAACACCACCGCGTCGCCATCGGTGTGCGACGGCGCCACATGCATGGCGTGCAGCGTCAGCCCGTTGAGGTGGAACTCGACGTCATCGCCAAAGGTGACCACCGGCAGCGCCTTGGCCGGCGCGGGTTTGACGTCGCGCTTGAAGGCCTCCATGAAGCCCCCCGCCGCCAGCCGTTTGCGGACGTTGTGATGGGCGACGATGAGCGCGCCGCCTTCGCCAAAGCTCTCGTTGCCACCGGTGTGGTCACCATGCCAGTGGGTGTTGAGCACGAAGCGCAGCGGCTGCCTGGGGGCGACGGCCTCCAGCGCGGCGCGGATCTTGGCCGCGAGCGGCGCGTATTGATCGTCGATCAGCACCACGCCATCCGGCCCGCTGCTGACGCCGATATTGCCGCCGCTGCCGGTGAGCAGGTAAAGCCCCTGACCGAGGTCGGTGGTCTTGATTTCCACCTTGCTGAAGTCCTGCTGTGCAGTGGCGGTGGTGGCCACGAGGCCAAGCAGCAAAAAGGAGGCGGGAAGGCGCATGGAGGGTTTTCTCTAGATGGAATGGGCGGCGACGCGTTGCTCGATGGCACCGAAAATGGATGCGCCCTGGGCATCAAGCATTTCGATCCGGACGGTGTCGCCAAAACGCAGGAAGGGAGTCGATGGCTTGCCATGCAAGATCGTCTCAATCGTCCTCACCTCGGCCAGACAGGAGTAACCCAGCCCGCCGTCGCGGATCGGCTTGCCGGGGCTGCCATCGCTGCCCTTGTTGCTCACCGTGCCGCTGCCGATGATGGTGCCCGCGCACAGCGGCCGGGTCTTGGCGGCGTGAGCGATGAGGGTGGGAAAATCGAAAGTCATGTCGCAGCCCGCATCTGGTCTGCCGAGCGGCGCGCCGTTCAAGAACGACAGCAGCGGCCGGTGCAGCTTGCCGCCACGCCAGTCGCCGCCCAGCTCGTCCGGCGTCACCGCCACCGGCGAGAAGGCGCTGGAGGGCTTGCTCTGGAAAAACCCGAAGTTCTTCGCCAGTTCGTTGGGGATGAGGTTGCGCAGCGAGACATCGTTGACCAGCATCACCAGGCGGATCGCGGCGGCGGCCTGCGAAAGGTTCGCCGCCATCGGCACATCGCCGGTAATGACGGCGATCTCGGCTTCCAGATCGATGCCGTGGTCCTCGCTGGCGGCCAGGATCGGCCCGTTGGGGGCCAGAAAGCTGTCGCTGCCGCCCTGGTAGATCAGCGGGTCGGTCCAGAAGCTCGCCGGCATCTCGGCATTGCGCGCCCGACGCACCAGCTCGACGTGATTCACATAGGCGCTGCCATCGGCCCACTGATAGGCGCGCGGCAGCGGCGAATGACATTGCCGCGCATCGAACGCCAGGGTGCCGCTGATGCGGCCCTGGTTCAGGGTGTCGCTCAAGCCCTGCAGGTCGGGGGCGATGGCCTGCCAGTCGTCCAGCGCGGCTTGCAGGGTTTTGGTGTGCGGCACCGTGCTGGCGCGGCTCAGGTCGCGGCTGACAACCAGCAGGCGACCATCGCGGCTGCCGTCGTTGAGGGTGGCTAGTTTCATGCGCCGAGTGTGTCAGCGCCCGGCGCGGCCCGCCACCATGGCAGCGCTACTTTTCGGTGGCCGGCATCGACACCACGCGCTCGCCGCCCGGTGCGGTCTGCACAGCCGCTGCCGTCTTCGCCTTGCTGTTGCCGACCGCGACCGGAAAGGCGGCGACCCGGGTCATCCGCTGCTGGCCGCGCTGGGTGGTGACGAACACGTTCAGATACTGCTGCCCCTCGGCGAGCGGCGAGAACACCAAGGTCTGCCGCAGCTCGGTGCCGGCTTTCTGCGCCTCCAGCAGCAGCGTCGGCAGACGCTCCACCGCCGTCAGGCCCTCGCTGAGGCTGTAGCGCACTTCGATCCGGTCGACGTCGGCGCTCGGGGTCAGCACCGTCGTCACCGACATCGGCACGCCGATCAGGATCGCGCTGCTGGCAGGCTGGAACTCGATACGTACCGGTGCCGAGGGCTTGCCGACGCCAGCCTGCGTCGCGGGCTGCTGGGCGGTGGCGGTGGCTATGGTCTGGGGCGTGGTGGTCGGCGTGCTGCAGGCAGCGGTGGCGAGCAGCAGGGCAGCGGCGGATAAGGTCTTGCGGTGGTTCATGGCGGGCCCCTTGATGGTGTCGGGTATCAGTTGCTGGTGACGGTGACGTTCAGGCAGGAGCGCCCGCCGGTGCTGGCGTCATCGTCGGTATTCAGGAACTCGGCCACCTCCAGCACGTAGCTGCCCGCCGGACTGCCGGGTGCGCTGAGGGTCTCGCTGGTGCCACCGGAAACGTCCGCCAGCTGGGGATTCTGGCCACGGAGGTGCAGCACCAGCGCCGGGTCGCTGCCGGCACTGATGCCGGTGGCGGTGATGCTCAGGTTGGCGCCCGAGGCCAGCGTGAAGGTGAGAAAGCGCCGGCTGGAGAGCTTGTTCGGCTCGCCGAAGGCATTGATGCTGCACACCGTCATGGCCGCCCCGTTCGGACTGATGGCGGTGTAGATCGGCAGCACATCGTTGCTGTTGCCGGCATTGTTGGTTTCCCGCGAACCGGCGGCGTCGATGCCGGCGCTGTTGATGCGCTGTGCCGAGACGATGCTGTCGATGGCCGCCGCCGACGCTGTGTTGGCCGCCTTCAGCGCGGTGATGAAAGTGAAGATGCTGGTCTGCAGCGGCGGGGTTTTCTGTGCACCGACGAACACCCGGTACAACGGGCCGAAGCCCAGTTGCAGGTTGTCGCCGCCATCGGCGACGCCGTCATACAGATCGTAGAGGATGGACTGCACCGAACCCTCGCTGTACCAGCCCGAATTGTCCGCGGCCAAGGGGTTGCGCTCGACATTGATCTCGAAGTCGCCGGCCTGGCTGCCACCGCTGGAATCGCGGTACGCGGGGTCATCGGTGACGATGCCGGACAGCGCATTGCCGAAGCCTTCGCCAAAGGCGACGCGCATGTCCAGCCGGTCACCGAGGCTATGCGAGCCGCCGATGCTGTCGGACTGCGACAGGGTGTCCTCGAAATAATGGCCCCACTCATGGACGATGACGTGGTCATCGAACTCGTCGGTATCGACATCCGCCTTGCCGAGAATGAACAGCTCGCGGTTGCTGTAGAACGAGGTGCCAATCATGCCGGCCGGCAGATTGTTGCCGGCGGGGACGTTGTTGATGCTCCAATTGGTGACCAGCTTGGGGAACACCGCATTGGCATCGACCGCCAGCACTTTCTGGAACGAGTCGAAGAGCTTGTCGAGGATGGCGAACGGCGCCGCCGCGCGGGCGCTGGCATAGCTGCTGCCGTTCCAGCCCGAGGCGGCGTGCAGATTGCGGGTGAGCGCCACCGTGCCGGAGTCGAAGGCGGCGCTGTCGAGCACATAGAGCGCCTTGCCGCTGGTGTTGTCGACGACGGTGAAGTCCCAGGCGGGCGTACCGGTCTTCTTGGTCTCGGCCCGCGCCCGCACGCGGATGTTGGTGCTGCGCGGCACGGTCAGGCTGTAGTTGCCGCTGGCATCGGTCTGGGTGCTGGTCAGCACGCTCACCGTGCTGCCGGTGCTCAGTGCCTGCACGGTGACGCCGCGCGCCGGGCTTGCCACCGGATTGTCCATGTCCAGGCCACTGCCGGGCGTCGACATGAATCGGATGCGGTCGTAAGTGATCTTGCCGGAGACCACGGTTGTCGTGGGCGTGCTGGCGGTGACGTTGATGACCACGCTGTCGGTCGCCGTACCGCCGCGGTTATCGGTGACGGTGAGGCGGAAACCCAGTGCCAGATTGCTGCTGGTGGTCGGTGCGGTGAAGGTCGGATTGGCGACATTGGCGTTGCTGAGGGTGACCGCGGTGCCGGAAGTCTGCGCCCAGGCAAAGCTGGCAATGCTGCCATCCGGATCGGTGCCGGAGCCCGCCAGCGTGACGCTCGCAGCCGAAGCCACGGTCTGGTCAGGGCCAGCATTGGCGCTGGGGTTCTGGTTGGCGGCGGCGGTGACATTGATGACCACGCTGTCGGTCGCCGTACCGCCGCGGTTGTCAGTGACGGTGAGGCGGAAACCCAGCGCCAGATTGCTGCTGGTGGTCGGTGCAGTGAAGCTGGGATTGGCGGCACTGGCGTTGCTGAGGGTGACCGCGGTGCCGGAGGTCTGCGTCCAGGCAAAACTGGCAATGCTGCCATCCGGATCGGTGCCGGAACCGGCCAGCGTGACGCTGGCGCCGGACGCCACGGTCTGGTCGGGGCCGGCGTTGGCGGTAGGGTTCTGGTTGGCGGCGGCAGTGACGTTGATGATCACGCTGTCGGTCGCCGTACCGCCGCGGTTGTCGGTGACGGTGAGGCGGAAGCCCAGCGCCAGATTGCTGCTGGTGGTCGGTGCGGTGAAGGTCGGATTTGCGACATTAGCGTTGCTGAGGGTGACCGCGGTGCCGGAAGTCTGCGCCCAGGCAAAGCTGGCGATGCTGCCATCCGGATCGGTGCCGGAGCCTGCCAGCGTGACGCTGGCGCCGGACGCCACGGTCTGATCAGGGCCAGCGTTGGCGCTGGGGTTCTGGTTGGCGGGTGGGTCGGTGAGATTGTCTCCGCCACCGCCACCGCCGCAGGCGGTCAGGGCCGACACCAGCAATACCAAAAGCACCGTGTGCCAGCCGGCACGCTGCAAGTTTCTGACCATGGAATCCACTCCCCTTGTCTATTGCCTATCGCGCCCTGGATGCGGTGATTGCGCCGATCACTGACCAGCATGGTCGGCGATGCGGTGTCGGCCGGTCAATCCAGCGCGGCCGGTTGCGCAGGCCTGCCCTCAATCCGCGGCGCGTTTCAGCTCCAGGCTCACTTCCAGGCCGCCTGCGGCGGCATTGCGCGCGCCGATGCTGCCGCCATGGGCGGCGACGATCCGCTGCGCAATCGCGAGCCCCAGGCCATGGCCCTCGGCCCTTGCGGCGTTGTCGCCGCGATAGAACGGCTGGAACAGCTTCGCCAGCTGCGCCGGCGGCACACCCGGCCCCTGGTCGCGCACGCTGAGCAGCAGCTTGCGGCCCTCGGCGCGTGCCTGCAGCCAGATGGTGCCGCCTTCAGGGCTGAACTTGATGGCGTTGCCCAGCACATTGCCGAGCGCGCGCAACAGCAGGGCCGGGTCGCCATCGGCGCGCAGCGGTTCCGGCACTTCCACCCGCAGCTGGATGTGCCGCGCCTCGGCATCCAGCGCCAGCTCCGCAGCGACGTCGTGCAGCAGCGCATCGAGCGCTACCGGCACGGTCACCATGCCGGGCAACACGCTCTCCAGCCGTGAGAGATTCAGCACCTCGCCGATCAGCGCATCGAGGCGGCTGACTTCCCTGGCGGCGCGGTCGAGCTGATGCTGGCTGCCTGCGCCCGCGCCTTGGCGCGCCAGTTCCAGCAGCAGCTGCAGGCGCGCCAGCGGCGAGCGCAGTTCGTGGCTGACGTCCTGCAATACGGTCCGCTGCTGACCTACCAGGGTTTCGGTACGCTGCGCCATGTGGTTGAAGTCGCGGGCCAGCGCGCCGAGCTCGTCCCGGCGGCTGCTGGTGAGCGGATCGGCGCGGGCGCCGAGGTCACCATCGGCCATCCGGCGGGTGGCGGACTGGATGGCAGCGATGGGTGCGGTGAGTGAGCGCGCCAGCACGAAGCCGAGTGCGGCGATCACCACCAGCGACAGCGCCACCTGCACCAGCAGCAACAGGTCCCGCCGTGCATGCGGCGGCTGTGGGCCGCGCAGGGCGATGAACTGCAAGCGTTCGCCGCTGGCGGTGGTGACGGCGCGTGCCGCCAGCCAGAGGTCCTTGCCGGGTCGCAGCACCAGCGCGTCGGCGGCTAGCAGCTGCGGCAGAAAGGCCCGCAAGGGCGGCGGCGGCCGGCGCTGCAGCAGGTTTTCGCCGCCGCGGTACAGGCTCACGCTCAGCCCGCGTGTGCGGCGCAGCTGGTCGGCCAGCGCGGCCAGCCCCAGCAGCCCCCCCGCCTCGTAGTGCGCCAGCGTCTCACTGGCCAGCGCATCCCAGTCCGGTTCGCCGCCGCCGGCGTAATGGCCGATCCGGTCGGTGACGAACACGCTCACCAGCAGCACCGCAATGTTGGCGGCGCAGAACCACAGCAGCAGCTTTCGATAAAGCGGGCTCATGCGGCACTCGTGGCGATCAGCTGATAGCCGGCGCCGCGCACCGCGGCGATCTGCGGCGCGTCGGCGCAGGCGGCAGCCAGTTTCTGCCGCAGCCGCGAGACATGTACGTCGATGGCGCGGTCGTAGCGTTCCAGCTCGCGCCCCAGCGCCTCGCGAGTGAGCGTGGCCTTGTCGACCACGCTGCCGGCGTGTTGCAGCAGCACCTGCAGTAATGCGAACTCGGCACCGGTGAGCTCCAGCAGGCGCTCGCCGCACCAGGCACGGCGTTCGCCGCTGCACAGCCGCAAGGCACCGGCCTGGAAACTCTGGCTACCCGCCGCCGCCGCACCCCGCCGCAGCAGCGCCTTGATGCGCGCCAGCAACTCGCGGGGCAGGCAGGGCTTGGCGAGATAGTCGTCAGCACCCAATTCAAGGCCGATCACCCGATCGAGCGGCTCGCCGCGGGCGGACAGCATCAGCACCGGCAGCGCGTGGCTGCCGCGCAGTTTCTGCAGGGTGTCGAGACCATCGCGGCCGGGCATCATCACGTCGAGAACCAGCACATCGGGCTTGAAGGCGACATCCTGCAAGGCCCGCAGCGCGGCATCTCCATCGTGGACGGCGCGCACCGCAAAGCCCTCCTGCAGCAGATATTCGGCCAGCAGCGCAGCCAGCGCGCGGTCGTCGTCGGCGAGCAGGATGTTGGCGATGGTCATGCTCTCCACTCTAGCCGGACGATGCTGAATCGCGCGCGGCTTTACCGAACTTTACCGGCGCGCAATCCCTCTTAACGGCCCGGCCGGGTGTAATGCACCCCGCTCCGAACCGGAGCTTCTTTCCACCCCGGAGACACACGCATGACTCTCAATCTCTTCACCAGGACTCTTGCCGCCGCTGCCATTGTCGCCAGCCTCGGCGGTGCCGCCATCGCCATGCCGGCAGAGGGCGGTGGACGCGCCGAGCACAGCCGTCACTTCAATGCCGATCGTATGCCAGAGCATCTCGAGGCACTCGGCCTGAGCGACGCGCAGAAGGCCCAGATCAAGGCCCTGCACGAGGCCAGCCACGCCAGGCACGGGCAGGATCGCGCCGCCGGCAAGGCTCTGCACGAGAGCCTGTTCAACTTGAGCCCGGCCGCCCCCAACTACACGGCAGAGGCTGATCGCATCGCCACCCTGCTGGGCCAGCAACACGCCGACCGCATCCGCGACCGGGCGGCGCTGCGCGCGCAGCAATGGGCCATCCTCACGCCCAGCCAGCAGTCACAGCTGGCAGCGATGCCGAAGCCCGACTTCAGCAAGATGGGACATCGCGGCAAGAAGTAATTCTTCAGTCGTCAATAAGCCGGGGTGCACTTTGCACCTCGGCTTTTTCATGTCTTACGACGTGCGCCAGCTCAGGTGGTAGTCGGGCGTTTCCACACTCGTCGCTGCCGCGCCGATCTCCAGCGCATCGCGGGTGTCAATCATCACCGCATATTCGTCGGTGGCGATTTTCGGCTGCACCAGCATCTTGCCCAGCGCCTTGGGATGCGGGCCGTGGGTGAAGCCGCAGGGGTGCAGCGTGATCATGCCGGCGTGGATGTTGTCGCGGCTGAAGAAATCACCCGCGTGATAGAACAGCACCTCGTCGTAGTCGTCGTTGTTGTGAAAGAACGGCACCTTGATTGCACCCGGATCGGTCTCGAACGGACGCGGTGCAAAGGTGCAGACCACGAAGCGATTCGCCACGAAGGTGGTGTGCGCCGACGGCGGCAGGTGATAGCGCGCCGACACCAGCGGGCGGATGTCTTTCACGTTGATGCGCACCGGGTGCAGGTTGCCATGCCAGCCCACCGCATCGAGCGGATTGAAGGGATAGCTCACGGTGCTGAACGCACCGCGCCGCTTGATCACCACCTTCCACTCCTGTGCCGTTTGCGCAGCCTGGCTCTTGAAGGCCTCGTCGATGGCCGGGATGTCTAGCATCGCCGGGTCGAAGATGGCGTGCTCGCCGACCAGCCCCTTGTCTGGCAACTGATAGCTACTGTTGGTGGCCTCAATCAGCAGCATGGTCACCGGGCTTGCGCACTCGATGCGCCAGAGCGTGCCGCGCGGCAGCATCAGGTAATCGCCGGCCGTGATCGACAGATGGCCGTAGTCGCAGAACAGCTCGGCAGCGCCTGCGTGGATGAACAGCAGCTCGTCGCCATCGCTGTTACGCACCAGCTGTGTCATAGAGCGTGCGCAGGTCCATTGCCGGAAGCGGCAATGGGCATTGAACAGCAGCTCGTGCGCATCCCAGGGCGAGGGACCATCACCCCTGAGTTGCACGGCATCGAAGGCGCGCGGCCGCAGCGGGCCTTCCCAGCTCGTCCAGCCGGTCGGTGGCTTGGGGTGAATCATGTGGGTGGCCGGGCCGAAGAAGCCCTCCTTGCCCAGCTCGCGCTCCACGGTGCCCGGTGGCAGATCAGCGTGCGCCTGTCGCGAAGCTAGGCCTTCGACGTGCGGGCGATGTATCCATTTGCGGCTCATGCGATGTGCTCCTGGTGCGCGACGGCACCCACTGTTGCGCAGCAGCTTAAGGCAAGGGAGCCATACTCTCGCCGGCGAGCGAGTGCACTGCTGCAGGGTCATCCCTGAGCTTGAGGTAGAGGCGCCCATCGCTCGGGCGCGGCACCAGCAGCACCGAACCGGGAAAGCCATCGGGCACCGGTGTCGACGGGGCAAAGCTGGCCGAGGTCGAGATCGAATCGATCAGGAACAGATCCTTGCCGGTCAGCCGGCAGGCCAGTTCCGCACTGTCTGGGCAGCGGACCTCGCTGATGCGCGGCAGCCGCACCAGACTCACCAGCGGCTGCCAATCGCCCGCCACGCCGCCCAGCAGCGCCCTGAATCGCAGCGGCCCGAAGGCCGAGCTGCCAAAGGCTTTTTCGGGGTCGAGTGTGGCCACCGCGACCTTGGCGTTTTCCAGTCGAATGCCACCGTTGGCGAGACTGAGGGTGGTCGAGAACGACTCGTCGGCGCTGGCGATCTCGATGCTCTGCTCGCGCGAGAAGCTGGCAGGCAGCTGCGCCCGCAGCGAGAAGGTGAGCGTGGCCGAAAGCGGCAGCAGCTGCTCACTCGCGAGCTGGATGTCGTGTGGTGCAGCCGCCAGCGCAGAGACGCTCCTGGCAATCAGGCTGACGCGTGGGCGCGCCGCCTCTATGGCGGCGCTGAGTCGCAGCATGCGGCCATCGCGCAGGGTGGCGATGGCAGGCAGTGCGCGATCGGGTCGCAATGCGGCAGCGGCCTCGGCATCCTGTGCGTGCATGGTCAGCACATCGCCGCCGCGCAGGGCATCGAGATCGCCGGGTGTGAACACCACGCCGCCCATCACCAGCTTGGCCACTTCATCCAGCCGGCTGCCTTTCAGCACGCCCTGTGCATCGCCGGCATGCAGCACGAAGCTGTCGAGTCGCGCCACGCTGGAGAAGGTTTGTATCGACAGCGGCACCGCCTCCTTGCCGCCGTGCTGCGAGATCAGCAGCGTCACTGGCCCGGCGGCAACGGCTTGCAGCGGCAGCTTCACTGCCACCTCGTCGGGGCTGAGTTTTTTCCACTCCAGGCGCAGCTCCTTGCCGGCGGGGTCCCTGAGCATGATGTGGTCGACGCAGCTGACGTTGTCAGCACGCAGGTGCACGGTTTCGAGCCGGCCTACCACCAGCGCGTCGTCGCCATTGCCGGCCAGTGTCCAGGCCCTGGCCTGTGTGTTGCGCAGCTGAAAGCCCGGCCCGGCGTAGGGCTCGAATCCCCAGTAGCCCTTGAGCGAGGCGCGCACCGTTTCACCCAGCGTGGTGTTGGCGAGCCGCGAGGTGTCGATGACGTAGCCGCCGACGGTGGCATCGGCCCTGGCGGGCAGGTCGATGGTCTTGCCCTCGCCGTCGCTGAGAGTGAGCGTGATGCCGTGCGCATAGTCGGTGGCAAACACCAGCGGCGCGCCCTGCACCGGCAACACCAGGTTGGACTGATTCGCGCAATAGATCTCGTTCGGCTCCACCGCATACAGCGGCGGCAGTTGCGGCTGCTCCACCGCCGGCAGTGCGGCTACCAGTACGGAACTTGGGCTTTGAAACGACGGTGCGGTATTCAAGGTCAGCGCCAGCTTGCTGCCCTGTGCCGCGCCCAGCGCCGGGATGTATTGGTATTGCGCGGTGCGAAACGAATCGAAGATGCGCGCGATATCCACCACCGAGCCGATGTAGGGGCTGTAGTAGCCATAGCCCGCCTGCGGTGTGGAGCTGACGCCGAGCAGCAGGTCGATGCCGGGGCCGGAGGTAAGCGCCTCGACAATCGAGACGCTGTGGCCATCGCTCAGGATCAGTGACTCCTGTCCGGACATCAGGCAGGGCGCCTGCAATTGCGGGATGCGGTCGAGGCACTTCTCGTCGACGCGAATCGCCAGGCTGCGCGCCAGCAGCGGAGCCACTTCTTTCAGCCGCGCCGGATTGGTCTGATCCAGCGCGTGCACTGTCGAGAGATAGCGTTGCAGCCGCGAACGATCGAGTGCGGCCTGATTCAGATCCTGCGAGGCGCGCACGAAGGCACCGGGGCGTCCGCGCACGGCGCTGACCAGGGTGTCGAAGTCACCGCCGGTGGCGGGGGCCAAGAACATCAGCACCTGCTGTGCGCCGTCGGGTACGGTGACGGTCAGCCCCTCGCGTGCGCACTTGCCCTTCCAGGTCTTGCAGGGCGTGAACCATTTCTCCGGCGGCGGATTGGTGGAGCCGCTGAGAAACGCCACCACCAGCAGGTATTTGGCCGACTGCGTGGCGGGAAGCTCCGCCTTGATGCGCAGCTGGTCGCCGACCGCGAGATTGGGCACCTCAGCAATCGGCCGCGCCTGTGTGCCGCGCATGACCACCACATCCAGCGTGGGCCCCGCTAGATCAAACGGCGCTGGGGCGGCGTGGCCGTGCGCGGCCCACAGCGTGAGCAGCAACAGCATCAGGTAGCGCAAGCTGGGACGCCTAGGCTGGTTGAGCTTGCAGCACGCCACGCTTGATCTGGTCTTCTTCAATCGACTCGAACAGCGCGCGGAAATTGCCTTCGCCAAAACCTTCGTTGCCCTTGCGCTGGATGATCTCGAAAAAGATCGGGCCGATCACGGTCGAGGTGAAGATCTGCAAGAGAATGCCTTCCACCGGCGCGCCGTCGATGAGGATTTTCAGTTCCTTCAAGGCCGCTACGCTTTCACCGTGGCCGGGCACGCGGGCGTCGATGTTGTCGAAGTAGGTGTCGAGTGTGTCCATGAAGATCACGCCGCGTGCTTTAAGTGCCGCGACGGTCTTGTAGATGTCGGGCGAGGCCAGCGCGATGTGTTGGATGCCCTCGCCGCGATACTGGCGCAGAAACTCCTCGATCTGCGATTTGTCATCCGCGCTCTCGTTGATGGGGATGCGAATGCGCCCGCAGGGTGAGGTCATCGCCTTGCTGAACAGCCCGGTCTGCTTGCCCTCGATGTCGAAGTAGCGGATCTGCTTGAAGTTGGCGATGCGCTCGTAGAAGCCCGACCACACATCCATGTTGCCGCGCTCGACGTTGTGGGTGAGGTGGTCGATTTCGGTCAGGCCGACGCCGACCGGATGCTGGTCAACGCCCGCAATCGGGATGAAGTCGACGTCGTAGATCGAATGCCCGGTGCGCTGGTCGGCGAAGTACAGCACCGAGTTGCCGATGCCATAGACGCTTGGCAAGCGCAGCTCCATGAAGCCGGGTTTGGCATCGAAGGCCACGGCACCCTTCGAGATCGCATAGTCGTAGGCGGCGGGTGCATCCTTCACCCGCCAGCCCATCGCGCAGGCCGAGGGGCCGTGGGCGGTGGCGAACTGTGCGAAGTGCGTATACGGCGAGCTGTTGACGAGAAAATTGATGCCGCCCTGACGAAACAGGGTCACGTCCTTGCTGCGGTGCCTGGCGATGGCGGTGAAGCCCATCATCTCGAACAGGCTGTGTAATTGCTGGATACCAGCAGCACTGGGGGCGGTGAACTCGACAAACTCGTAGCCGTCGGTGCCGAGGGGGTTGTGATTGGTCATGACAAAAACTCCATAGATGGCGCGATTGTAAACCCCGACCTGCGACGATTCTTTTATTCGCAGGGCATCATCGGCGCGGCGAGTGACGGAGGATGGCGATGCGCGGCTGGATATTGCTGATGGGTCTGCTGCTGGGGCCGGTGTGGGCGGCCGAGCCCAATGGCGTGCTGGCCTGGGATGTCAGCGCGCTACAGAAAACACTGGGTGTGAGTGCACCTGAAGTGCGCGAATACTTCACCGACGGCCGCCGCATCTCCTTTCTGCTCGAACGCCGTCTGGCGCGCGAGGTGCT